>CAYJFR010000001.1:0-23141 GCA_964369335.1 uncultured Desulfovibrionaceae bacterium
TAGCGCATATGTCCCATGAAATGCGCACTCCCATGAATGCCATTATTGGCATGACTAAAATTGCTAAAGAATCAAAAGACCTAGAAAAAATTGATGCGAGCCTTGGAAAAATTGAAACGGCGTCAAAGCATCTTCTTGCCATTATTAATGACGTTCTTGATATGTCTAAAATTGAAGCCAATAAAATAGATATACATTTAGACGCTTTTAATTTTAACAATATGTTACAGCGCATTACTAACGTTATTTCTTTTCGTATAGCGGAAAAAGGGCAACATTTTATTTTGGAAACGGATCCGAATATTCCTGCATATCTTGTGTCCGATGAACAGCGTATTGCGCAAATTATAACAAATTTTATTTCCAATGCAGAAAAATTCACTCCCAATGACGGCACTATTACATTGCGTACAGAGCTTGTAGAAAAGCAGGATGCGCAGTGCTGTATACGTGTTTCTGTGACAGATACAGGTATTGGGGTCAGTGAGGAACAGCAAAAAAATCTCTTCCAGCCTTTCCAACAAGCTAACAGCGCCATTGCGCATAAATTTGGCGGTACTGGGCTTGGACTTGCCATTTGTAAACAAATTATCGAGCATATGGGCGGCAGTATTTTCTTTCAATCGGAAGAAAATAAAGGGACATGCATTGGCTTTACACTTCCCTGTATTTTGCCTAGTGAGGCTTTTGTGGCAGCTAAAGAGGACGCAGACGTTGTTCTTACTCCAGAGAGTATTGACCTCACAGGTAAAACCGTACTGATTGTAGAAGATATTGAAATTAATAGAGAAATTGTCCTAGCTCTCTTGGAAGATACAGGCGCTCATTTTGATATAGCGGAAAATGGCGTGCAAGCTGTGCAAAAATTTACGAAAAATCCCACACGGTACGCTCTTATATTGATGGATATTCGTATGCCAGAAATGGACGGCTTTACAGCAACAAAGTATATACGCCAGCATGAACACCCTTATGCGGGTAAAGTGCCTATTATTGCCATGACTGCCAATGCTTTCCACGAAGATTTAGAAAAATGTCTCGAAGTGGGTATGAATGCCCACGTAGGTAAGCCTATAGATTTTGAGCAACTCTTTTCTGCCATTAAGAAGTATACGGCGGAGTAAGCTTTGGGAGCATTATGACATTCAATAAAGTAGATATAGATACTTGGAATAGAAAAGAAATCTATTCCAAGTATCTTAATGATATACCATGCAGTTACAGCATGACTGTAAATATAGACATAACAAAACTTTTAACACAAGCAAAAAAACAAAACATAAAGTTTTTTCCAAGTATTCTTTTTGCTATTAGCCGCATGGTTAATGAGCATAAGGAATTTCGTATGGATATAAATGAAAATGGTGAAGTAGGTTATTATACTTCTTCAAATCCTTATTTTACCATTTTTCACGAAAAACAAGAAATTTTTACCAATGTTTGGACAGAATATTCAGAAAATTTCAATATATTTTTAGAAAATTACTTTCATGATATGAGTATATATCAAAATAATTATTCACTCTCAAAACCGTTAAAGAATAAAAATATTTTTACCATTTCTGTTATTCCTTGGGCAACATTTACAGGCTTTAATCTTAATTTACAAAAAGGTTATACTTATTTTCCACCTATTTTCACATTAGGAAAATATTACACTGAAAATGACAAAGTTTTGTTGCCGTTGTCAATTCAGGTGCACCATGCCGTTTGTGACGGCTTTCATCTTGCGCGATTTATAAATGACTTACAAAGTTTTATTGACGGCTTTTTGCTAGAATCCACCTTATAATTACGATGTTAACTTGTTAATGTCGTATATTATTAAAAAGTTTTTGATAATATACAGCATATTCTTGCAGAGCAGGTTTTTGCAATTCTGTCATAAGTATGGCGTAAGCTGTTGATAAAAAATGTCTACGCTGTTCTAAGTGGGCAAGGCGTTGTGTGTGTGCTTGGGTGCGTAAAAGATCTTCTAAACGGGTAACAAGGCTAGCAGCGCGATGTGTATCCGTGTGTTTTTGTAAAACTTCTTGATGGCCTTGTTGTGCAATGCGTGCCAGTGTGTCGGCTTGTTCAAGAGATGTACGCGCTATAATAGCCGCTTGAAGAGCATTATTGCGTTCATACAGCGGGAGAATGTGTTCCCCCACGGTAAAAAGATCGCTAAGACCGTTAGCGCAATCTTCCATAAGCAAAGCACAACCGCATGCCATAGCTTCAAAGCAACGGAAATTAAGCTCCAATGCCGCAGTGGCGTTGAGGACAATACGAGCGTTATTATAAAGAGGTACATAATCCCCTTGCTGTATGGTGAGGGGATGTTTTTTTTGAAAAGCGCGTAAAAAGGGTTCACGATGAGGGAGATTAGGATTTTCTAACGTGCCCACAAAGATGACAGGCGTTTGACGTGTAGAAAAATCTTGTGAGCTTATGTCGTGCCCTTCACGAGCAAAAAGAGGAAACCAAGAGCTAGAGATATTTTCTTGTGTAAAGAGAGGTAAATAGTCTTTTTGCGCCACGAGTACATGGTCAAAAGCATAGCCGTAAGGAACATGCCACGGATTACAAAAGGTATCTATGGAATAAAAAATACTTGGGCAAGGTAGTGCTTCAATACGAGGAAAGCAGGGTAGATTGCCGTTATCATCTTGAATAACAGCGTCAGGCACAAAGCCTTGCTGAGTTACCAGCTCATAAAGTTGTAAGGCGGATATAGGATATGGAACACAAATATCACAGCTTTCTGGAAAACCAGCGGAAAGCACAGTGTGCCCTTGTGCGCGTAAAGCCCGCACGAAATTTGACGCTCCCAAGTATAAAATATTCATACAGGCCTCTCTTTTTTTCACAAACAGTGAAGATGACAAACACTGTGTATACACAAAAGATGCCTTTATGGCAAATAATTGTATGTATAAGTAAAGCCCTCCATATTCAGGTATATTGGAGGGCTTTACTACTATTGAAACTTGAAAAAAGAATTATATTTCCAAGTCCGTTTATTTAGAGAGCCTTTGTATAAATGGCTTCTGCATCTGCATAGGTGACTTTTCTGGGATTATTGGCTAAAAGTCGTGTTACCAATAAAACAGCTTCAGAAAGGGCAGGAATATCTTCTTTTTTAACGCCGTATTCTCTGAGCTGTTGCGGTACGTTGAGGTCAAGAGCTAAGGTGCGAATAGCCTCTAAGCCTTCAAGAGCCAAGGTGCGTTTGTCTTTTTTATCAGGGCAAATATCAAAAAATTCTGCTAATTTTGCAAATCTCTTCAAATTACCAAGATAGTTAAATTCCATAACAGGGACAAACATAATGGTATTGGCAACACCGTGGGGAATGTGGAATTCCGCCCCAATAGGATAGGCAAAAGCGTGTACTGCTGTGACGCCGGCTGTGGCAAAGGCCATACCTGCAAGCAAGCTTCCGCGTAGCATCTGACTACGTGCTTCAAGATCGTTTCCGTTGGCGTAGGCAGTGCGGAGATTTTCATTAATAATACGTATGGCTTCTATGGCAAGCATATCAGACATAGGGGTAGCATTGACAGAGGTGTAAGCCTCTACAGCGTGAATAAGCGCGTCCATACCCGTAGCGGCTGTGATGGCAGGGGGAACGCCTATGGTGAGTTCTGGGTCAAGTAAAGCTACAGAAGGAAGTAAGTAGGGGCTTACTACGCCTTTTTTGAGCTTTTCTTGATTATCTGAGAAAATGGCTACGGTTGTAGATTCACTTCCTGTTCCAGCAGTGGTGGGAACCAAAATAAGCGGCGCGCTTTGATTGGGTACAAGATTGATACCGAAATATTTTTCGATGGGGCCTTCGTTGGTGGCAAGTACAGCAACGCCCTTGGCAATATCTTGTGCAGAACCGCCGCCAAAGCCAATAATGGCGGTAGCATTGGATTTTTTATATAAATCCGCAATAATTCCTACTGTTTCATAGGGCGGGTCTGCTTCTACTTCGTCAAAGCGTGAAAAGCGTATATTATTTTCCTTGAGAATAGCTTCAAGTATATCCACAAGACCAGCTTTTACAATACCAGGGTCTGTAACGATAAAGGCGTGATCGCTTCCTAATTCTTTTACTTCAGAAGCAATATTTTTGATACTGCCGTTACCAAAAACTATTTTTGGCGTGCAGCGGAAAAGCTCTAAACTCATAAGGTATGACTCCAAAACTGTTAGTAGTTATAGTATAGGGTTTTGTCGTGATGCAAAAATGCTCTTATTCGTAAAATTCTGGAGCTAATTTATACTTTTTCCACTCTTCAGGGTCATGACCTACAACAATTTGCACGCCTTGTGCGTCGCGTAAGTTGTGAATGCGTTGCATAGTTCTTTCTGCTTCGCCAAAGTTCCACGCCAAACCAGACATAACATTGTCGTTAAGGTTTTCTGAAGTGTAGCAAGAGTCGGCTGTCATGAGCATTTTACCAGATTTAGGCAAGTCAAGTAAGAGTGACATATGCCCAGGAGTATGTCCTGGAGTGAATACTGTTTTGATGGCGCCGTCTCCAAAAAGATCAAAGAGATCGTCTTCCCAACCATTGAGGAAAAACCAATTAACATCTTTATCAAAATCCTTGCGAATATACGCACCCTTCATGAAGGAGTTTGGCACATAGGCATAATGAATTTCATCTTTTTGTACTATATATTTTGCATTGGGGAATTGTCCAACAGCGCCAGCATGGTCAAGATGCAAGTGAGATAAGATAACATAATCAATATCTTCTGGTTGCACACCAATGCTTTTGAGCGCATTTACACAGTATTGCTCCTTGGTCATGATAGGATCATAAGCAGCAACAACACCGCCCCAATGTTCTTCTTTATTATCCACAACTTCTAAAGCATTACCAGTGTCAAAAAGCACTTTTCCCTTGGGGTGGTCGATGAAGTAAAAGGGTACAGGAACGTCGAATTGTTTGCCAACATCTACGCCAAAAGTAAAAAATTGTTTTTGTGATTTAAGATAGCCTGCTTCAAAAAAATACACTTTCATATCTTACTCCGAGGTAAAAGTATTGCATAGAAAGACACAGCATGGTGTGCCAGTAAAAAACTGTAACGAAGATGGCATAGAGTGCCACTTGCGTCAAGTGGGTTTGAGTAAAAAGGAGGATTTAAGGCGGAAATATACGTTAAAATGTGTGTTTTTTATGAAAAAAACATTGAAAAGTATTTTTTTCACAATGTTCTATATCAACGCAAGAACAAATAGCATCCTACGAAATTGTATATTGTGCAAAAAATCATTAAAAATTAAAAAACTATATACTTAGATGTA
This sequence comes from uncultured Desulfovibrionaceae bacterium, assembly GCA_964369335.1. Taxonomy (GTDB): domain Bacteria; phylum Desulfobacterota; class Desulfovibrionia; order Desulfovibrionales; family Desulfovibrionaceae; genus CAYJAD01. Next base: position 5,291 of record CAYJFR010000001.1, read on the forward strand.
AATATGTGTTAAGAGATTTTTAATCTAAAGAACTCTATTTTTCAGACGATAAGTACTTGTTAAGGGAAAGAAAATGCGTATATTATTGGAGCGTGTTTATAGTATGTGATTTTTTTAACTAAATGATCCCTTATTGTGTTTCACAAATGACGACATGAACTTGCTATCTTGGAGGCGTTATGCGTTTGTCAGTGATGAAAAAATTTATGATTGGTTTGATTTCGCTTCTTCTTATAAGTACGGGAGTGGTGTATTATGTAGCTACCTACAATTATTCTCAAACGCTTACAAACACTTTGCAAGGGAATATCCAAACAACACACAATAATTTCGTTGCTTTCATTGACGCTAATGTGAATGAAAAATTAAAATTAGCAAATTTCGCCGCCGGTAATGGAGAGCTGATCACTGCTATTGTGGCAAAAGATGCCTCTGTCATTAAGAATATTGCTGCTACCATGATGCGTGAGGCAAAAGTCAATATTCTTACTATTACCGATGCGCAAGGTGTTGTTTTGGCGCGCGCTCATACAGATAAAGCCAATGACAGTATTGCCCAGCAAGATTCCATAGAGCAGGCCTTGAGAGGTTCAGCCAACTCTGGCGTAAACCTTGGCGCTGTGGCTCCTTCCATTCGTGCCTCAAGCCCCATCCGTCATAATGGTGAGATTGTAGGTACTATATCCATGGGCGATTCTCTATCTTCGCCACACTGCCTTGATGTTTTAAGCAAAGTTTTAGGCGTGCAAGTGACATTTTTTAAAGATTCTACGCGCGTGATGACTACCATTAAAAATGAACAAGGTCAGCGTATAATAGGAACAAATCTCAACAATCCTACCATTGAAAATCAAGTGCTCAATCGCGGACAAACCTATTTTGGCGCAAGCACTATTATTGGGGTAGATTATCTTGCCGCCTATTGGCCCGCACAGACCTTTGATAATAAAATTGTAGGTATGTGGTTTTTAGGCTTGCCCGTAACGGATGTTTTAAAATCGGAAAGTGAAGCAAGTATGAATACCATGATTGCTGCCGCCATAACACTTTGTATTATGCTTATAGCTACCGCCTATATTGCATTCCGCTTCACTTCGCCCATTAAGAAAATCACACAATATGCTGCGCAGGTTTCTGAAGGAAAAGAAGCTCAACCCATAAGTATACATAGCAATGATGAATTTCAAGTTTTGGCAGAATCTTTGATGCATATGGTACAAGACCTTAAAGATCAATCAGAATGGTCTCAAGCCATACTTAACTGTATTCCTTCACCCTTAGCTGCCATGGATGTGGATAGAAACTTCACTTTTGTTAATTCAAGTCTTTGCCAGATGTTGAATAAAAAACCTGCTGACCTTATTGGTTTGCCTTGTCATACATGGGGTGCTTCCATTTGCCGTACAGAAAATTGCGCCATTGAATGCTGTGAACGTGGCATAGGAGAGGTTATTTTTGAACAACCCGGCTTAGGGCATTTTAAAGCCATGGCAGCGCGTCTTGTAAATCCTCAAGGAAAGCATATTGGGTATGTGGATATGGTTTTTGACCGTAACCAAGAGGTTAAGCTTCTTCAAGAAGCAGAACAGGCCTTGGTCAACGGACGTCATGAAGCTGCCTATCAGCTAGAGTCCATTGTCAACAATGTGGCTTCAGCTTCTGTTCATCTCACATCGCAAATTGATATTTCCGCACAAGGCGCAGATACAGCCGCCGTGCGTATGACAGAAACCGCCACTGCTATGGATGAGATGAACGGAACAGTGCTTGAAGTTGCCAGAAACTCCAATCACAGCGCAGAGCTTGCAGAAAGTACCAAGCAAAAAGCCAGTGAAGGCGCAAGCATAGCCAAACAATCTGAAGACACTATGATTCGTTTACGCGATGAGTCTTTAGCCGTACGCGTCAGTATGGGAGAGCTTGCCGAGCATGCCCAGTCCATCAGCGCTGTTATGAGCGTTATTTCAGATATTGCAGATCAAACCAACTTGCTTGCCCTCAACGCTGCCATTGAAGCGGCTCGCGCAGGAGAAGCAGGGCGTGGCTTTGCCGTTGTTGCTGATGAAGTGCGTAAGCTTGCCGAAAAAACCATGACTTCTACGGCAGACGTTTCCAAAGCTATCTCAGCCATTCAGCAAAGCACAGAAATTAATGTTCGCCAAATTGACGCCACAGTGAAAAGCATTGAAGATGCCACAGGGCTTGCCATTGCCAGTGGGGAATCTTTGAGCGTTATTTTGGAAATGGCAGAAGAGAGCGCCGACGGCATTCGCGCCATTGCAACAGCCAGTGAGCAACAATCTGCTACATCGGACGAAATTGCACAATCTATTACAGATGTGTCTAATATTGTTATAGAAACAACAAATGCTATGACGGAAGCGGCGCAAGCTGTTAACCTTTTAAGCGAGCAGTCAAGGCAGTTGTCTGAGCTTATTGAGGAATTGAAAAGCTAGTTTTGTTTTATATTACATGGACTGCTTGGCGCGCCCGTAATGACATGATTTATAATGAATATTATTGCCTACAGCTAACGTCATTGCGAGGAATTTGCAAGCAGTCCATGCTTTTCAGTGAGCATAAAATCTTTCAAGTATGAGGTAAAAAATATGGGGAGGCTTTTTTTTAAGCCTCCCCGTATTTTTTATTTTTTATATTTAGAAATCCAGTATCGTAGAGATTTATAGAGGGTGTCTGGATGGATAGGCTTGGTAATATGGTCATTCATACCATGTGAAACACTCAATTCTTTATCTCCCTTCATGGCGTGGGCAGACATGGCAATGATGGGTAGGTGCGCGTATTTTTCTTGTGCTCGTATGCGTTCTGTAGCTGTATAGCCGTCCATAATAGGCATTTGAATATCCATAAGCACGGCGTCATAGGTGTTTTTTTCTAGCAGTTCCAAAGCTTCTTGCCCATTGTTGGCAATATCTAGGGTAAAGCCGGCGGAAGAAAGCACTTCTTGTGCCACAAGTTGGTTTATTTCATTATCTTCTGCTAAAAGTAAATGTCCGCCTTGTACGGTATCTGACTGATCATAATTTTCTGTTTCGTCTGAAAGATGTTCTGCTTGTAAAGATTGCGGCGCAAGAGGGAATATGGCAGTACAGAAGAAAGTAGAGCCTTCTCCGTAGGTGCTTTCTACCCAAATATTTCCGCGCATCATGGTAATAATATTTTTAGAAATGGCAAGCCCTAAGCCTGTGCCGCCGTATTTACGGGTCACAGTATTATCAGCCTGCGAAAAAGCAGAAAAGAGCCGTTCAATTTGTTCGTCAGTTAAGCCAATACCACTGTCTTTCACAGCGAAGTGACAATGAAGCTCATTGTGCTTATGCAAGGTTGTTTCCATATTCACAGCAATAGTGCCTGTATGGGTAAACTTAATGGCATTGCTGACCAAGTTAAAGAGCACTTGTTTCAGGCGCAAAGCGTCGCCTAAAATGGTTGTTCTGGCATGCTCACCGCAGTTTACAGCCAAGAGTAAACCCTTTTCACTACTGCGAGAGCTGTATAAATCCATAACATCTTGGCCTATAGATTGTAGCGTAAAGGGACGTTCTTCTATTTCAAGCTTACCTGCTTCAATCTTGGAAAAATCAAGAATATCGTTGATGATACGCATAAGATTATTGGCAGAAAAGGCCGTTTTCTTAACATAGTCTTTTTGTGTCTCGTTCAAGGATGTTTCTTCCAAAAGATGCAAAAGCCCTAAAATACCATTCATGGGAGTACGGATTTCATGGCTCATATTTGCCAAAAATTCTCCCTTGGCCTTGGCGCTTTGCTCTGCCATCTCCTTGGCATGAAGCAAGGCTATTTCATTATTATGAATTTCTTGCAGCATATGCCTATGTTCACGTAAATCTCTAAAATAGGTAATAATACCATCTCTTCCGCGAAATGATGTGCGCACAACAAAAAGCTCTACAGGAATTTCTTCACCTGTAACAACATGCTTACACAGCATCTCAGCGCGCAATGTGCCAAGACTATATGCGTCTTTCATCTGTTGTAATAATATTTCTGAAGACAGTCCTCCGTCTGGCTGATATTCAGGCCATATTTTCGTTAGCTGCGCCAAACATTCTTCTCTTGAGGCAAAACCAAAAAGCTTTACAGCCTCAAGGTTGGCATAGACAATATTTTTTGCTTCATCCCAAAAGTATACGCCAATGGGCAAGGAATCCAGCATAAGTGTATTACGTAGTTCTGCCTCTTTAAGCAATTCTTGAGCTTTTTTGATTTCGCGTAAATCTTTCACATAGGAGATGACTATATCCTTACCGTTCAATGTGGAACGCACAAGAATGATTTCTGTGGGGATAAACTCATCTTCACAGCTGTTATGTATCCACTCAAAACGTAGATACCCTCTTTTTAAAACCTCTTGATGATTTTGGGCAATAACTTTTTGCGAACTTCTTCCATCTGGTTGATAAATGGGAGAAAGTAGTAAAAAATTGTCCATATAATCTTTTTTAGAATCAAGTTTAAAGGTGCGCAGTGTTTCTTGATTACAGTCAATAATATCTCCTTCCTTACTCCAAAAAGTGATGCTGAGGGGAAGATTGTCTGAAATAATGGCATTGAGTTCTTCTCCTGCTTTTTTCTTCTGTAAATCTAAAACATCTGTAATGTCTGTAAGGATGGACAGACGCACCTTTTCTCTATCGTCCCAAGCAATGCACGAATCTATAAATTGAATATGCTTTTCCATTTTTTCATCATAGCGATTCCAAATATGAGGATCTATTTTAGAAGAAATAATATTATTAGTGCAATTACTACAAGGCTCGTCAAGGCGTCTGAAAATTTGATAACAATGTTTTGAAATAATTCTTTCACAATCAAAAAAGTCATAGGTGGCTTTATTACAGTAAAGAACTTCATAATTGTCCATGTCTGAAATATAAATAGGCATGGGGAAAGCATCAAGCATATTTTGCACTTGCATTTGCTTTCTTTCTAAAATATTTTTCATAGCGCGCTGTTTTCTGCTATAGAAAAAAAGTATACTCATCATAGTGCATAGCAAAAGAATAATACCTATAAGAAGATTTATACTTGTATTTGATAAATAACGTACAAAGAGAGAAACGTAGGTGGGCTCTGTTGTGTGATTTAATAAAATATCACAGAATGTATGTGCGGGAAAAGAGTCAATGGATTTATCAAAAATAGAGATAAGTCGAGGATCTATATCCTTACGAAACATAAAAGAAAAATTGTCATATAAAGGCAATAAATTAACAACACGCAAAAGAGGGTAACCACCCTCGGAAATAGCTATGCGCGCCGCATAAAAGTTTTCAAAAGTAAAGTCTGCTTCGCCGTTATCCACGGCTTCATAGGCAGCGTTAATGTCTTCAAATTCTATGATAGTATGGTGAGGAAAGTGTGCTTTGACAAAGTCTACCGTGACAGGATGCAGTGTCGAAAGGGCGAGGACACTGTCATCGTGTATTTGAAATTTTTTGCCAATGACGGCTATGGGCGTTGTGAGAAAAGTTTTTGAGAGCACCGCGTTGAGCTCTGCGGCTTCTTTAGGATTATTATCATAGCTCAAATGCATGTCTATTTTGCCTAGCTTTAACTCTTCTAAGGCTTGGGCATAGGTTAAGTCATGCGCAAAGTTAAACTTTAAGCCTGTCAAAGAGGCAATGAGCGCAAGAATTTCGTAATTTATTCCTCGAATGGTACGGCTTTCTTTGTCGTACTTTTCAAAAGGTGGCCAGAAAGCGTCATAGCTGACACTGATGGGCTTTGCGGCGCGAATATAGGCCTCTTCTTCACTGGTGAGAGCAAAGGGTTGCCCAGCAAAGGCCATTGTATTGGTGAAAAATGTACTCAAGAGTAAAAATGCGAGAGTGAAAGTGCTACAGTAAAAGCGCACTTTAGAGGAAAACAAGAGAGAGCAACTTGGGAATACAGACAACATTCAAAACCTCTCTTAGAATGCAAATTCTAGGCTAAAGACGTTTTTTTGATGAAATATCTTGAACTGGTAGAAATATAACTTATGCTTTCTGTGCTCTTTATTGTCTACCTATTTTCTTTGTATTGTGTCAAGTTTTCCAAGGATTTTTTCTACGTATTAAGCGTACATAAAGTCGTAATATATTCTCTTACTTTGGTAAAAATTTCACTATTTGGCTTTTTATTCACTATGTGGTTTAAGGCTGTTGAAAAAATTTGACGGTATAAAAGGGAGTGCAAACTGTCAAAAGGGCAGATGTCTTGTATTCTTGATAGGAGTATGCTAAATAAAAGATGTCTATGATGTTATAAAGATAGAGAAAAAATTTATGAAGGGGTTTAAGATGAAAAAACTTGGAATGTTAATAGTCATGGTTTTATGTCTAGGTCTTGTTTCCTTCTCAGTTTTTGCGGCGGACAAAAACGCACCTCAACCTGCGCAGGTCTCCACGCAAAAGCAACAATCTGTTTTTGTTACGAAAACAGGCAAGAGATTTCATGCCAGTAAATCTTGCAGTACGTTGAAAAGTTCCAAAGATGTGCAGCAAATTTCCATGAAAGACGCCACACAAAAGAAGATGACACCGTGCAAGGTGTGCTACCCAGCTAAGAAGTAATATAAAAAAGCCCTAGGTAGTGATAATACTATCTAGGGCTTGCAAATTCTAGAGCCTGTTCAGAATATTCTTATGCATCAAGCTTTGCCGCTGTGCCCCAATACACTAAAGCGTTACGCAATTCATTAATATTGATGGGCTTGGTGATATGGTCGTTCATACCGTGCTCAAGGCTTTTTTCTCTGTCGCTGGACATGGCATGGGCTGTCATAGCAAGGATGGGCACCGTTGTGGAGCGTGGACGAGAGCTGGCGCGTATATGCGTGGCGGCAGTGAGCCCGTCCATAATGGGCATTTGAATATCCATAAGAATCACGTCAAAGACGCCGTTTTCCCATTTTTCTATGGCTTCTTCACCATTTTGTGCCAGTGTTACTGTGGCGCCCATATCTTTTAAGACCTCAAGGGCAATGGCCTGATTGATTTCATTGTCTTCCACAAGCAAGATATCCAGAGGAATAATAGATAAATCTTCGCTTTTGGGGATGCTGTGCTCTTCTACTTCTTTGATGTCGCCTTGTTCTGCAAGAATAGTGAATCTGAAAGTACTGCCCTTATTTACTTGGCTTTCCACATGAATAGAACCGCCAAGAAGCTCGATAAGGCTTTTGCAAATAGCAAGACCAAGCCCCGTACCGCCGTATTTACGTGTGGTGGTTCCGTCGGCTTGGGTAAAGGATTCAAAAATATGCTTTTGCTCTTCACTGCTCATGCCTATGCCTGTGTCCTGCACAGAAAAAGCAAGAACTAAGGTGCCGTCATCTTCACTTTGGAGAGCGACGCCTAGATGCACTGTGCCGTGTGTGGTGAACTTGACGGCATTAGAGCACAGATTGGTGCAAATTTGTGTCAAACGTACTGGGTCTGTGCGGATGATTTCCGGCATATTTTTAGCAATGGTATAGGTAAAAGAAATGCTTTTTTCTGCGCACTTGGGCAAGAGAATATCGCGGATGGAAGAAAGCATAGGCTCTACACGGAATGACGTAGGGTTAATATCCATCTTTTCCGCTTCAATCTTAGAGAAATCTAAAATATCGTTGATAATGCTCAATAAGCTTTTGGCGGCATTGTCTATGCGTTCAAGATATTCTGTTTGTTTGGCATCGGGATTGGCGCGCATGGCTAAGTAAGTCATGCCGATAATGCCGTTCATGGGAGTGCGTATTTCATGGCTCATACGTGCTAAAAAGTCACTTTTTGCCTTGGTGGCAGACTCAGAACGTGTGACCATTTCTCGCAGTGTCTGCACTGTACTTTCAAGACTGCGGGCAAGGATACCAATTTCATCATTGGAATGCACATCAATGGTGGTTTCGCTAGTGCCTTGGGCGACTTTTTGGGCAAAATCACTGATTACCGCAATTTTGTGGGTCAGAGGAAAGGTGAAAAGAGAAACGGCAATAAGCATAAACATAGACATGCCCACACTGGTCAATGTCATAGTGTCGCGGATGGCGCTGAGCTGTATGTCTTTAAAATCTTCCCCAATGACACCTATAATATAAATATTTGTGTTCGGTATATTATAATATGCTGTAATAAATTCTTTGCCTTTTTTGGTGGTGGAAAAAGTACCCGTGGTGGTGGAAAACATTTCTGCATAATATTGCGATATATCTGGAGGTAAATATTGTCTGTTTTCTTCATTGACCAGCGCCATGCCCTTATGGTCTATAACCAGCCCAAAGCATCGAATCACATCATGTGAGGCTTCTCGAATGGCTGTACGGATAACTTCGTCCATGCGTACAGAAGCCACCAGCGCCCCTACGCTATGACTTTGAACGGTGGCGGTGGGTAAAATAATAGGCAAAAGCAAGTCATTGGTTATGGTGTTGCGTATGATGGGCGCGTGAGTCAATTCTTCTTGGCGTATGCTTTCTTGAATAAGCTTGCGATCACCGTCCACGCCCGTTGTGAGGCGTGTTTCACGCGCGCCGATAAGATATTCGCCCTCACTGTCTGTAAGAAAAAGGCTGTCATAATACCCATAAACATCTTTTACGTTTTCAAACAGTTCTTTGAGTACGATATTTTTTTCTTGAAATTCTGCGATTTTATGCGGCTCAGGGGTGTTTGTGAGGGCGGAACGCACATCGGGTAGAGATGACGTCATACGCAAATCACGATAGGTTTGGCGCAGTTGGATACTGATATTGACGCCAATGCTTTCCACAGCATTATTCACATAATCTTTCTTTATGTCTCGAATACTTGTGTTGAATGTCTGTAAAATAAAATACGTGGACATGAGCGCTATGGTGACAATAACGCAAAAGATAGCCAAAGGAAATTTTACACGTAAACTGGAAAATGCATTTGAATCATAGATATCCATATATTACTCTTTAAAATCAGTACGTTAATGTTGTATACGTTCGTGGTGGAGTGCGCGCTCACTTGTGGATGAGTGGCGCCATACGTACTCTACACATATAGTCATCGTACTAGTGTTTCGTCAAGGAGAAAAGTATGTTCATATAAAAGTAGCTATTTATGCTGTATTTGAACCTGTACGAACATTTCTATACACAAAGCTTTCTCGTTTTTGAGGAGCTTAGAGGCGTATATTTCAGTGCATATTTTGTGTAAAAATGCAGGCGCAAACAGGGCAGGAAACAGCCTGCTTTGGCGTGGAACTTTGCGCCAAAAAGCACAGGCTCTTGTCTTGTTTATAACGACTTAATTATATTAATAATGATTCTTGTTAATGCTTTAATAGTTTTAAATTATTGATTATAATTTTTTTGACTAATGGTTTTGGTGTTTTAGGTGGAGAATAGGTGTTATAGAAAATTTTCGCCTTGACAATCAAGATTTCCTTTGGCAGTTTTGCTCTAATGAATCTTTGGGCACTGTAGATTTTTTCGATGATCTCTTGAAATCTCAACGTCAAAACACACGGCGTTTTTCAAGAGACTTTGTATTTTTCAGCAAGTGCCTTTTCTTTACTTTTAACATAAGGTTTCTGAATGCTCTCAACCATTACAAAGCGCGATGGCAGCAATGTAGACTTTGATTCTACAAAAATTTTGCATGCCGTGAGCAATGCCAACAAAGCTGTTTTTCGTGAGGATACAAGCTCTGAAGAAGAATTGATGTCTGCAACGGATCTTGCTTTTTTAACAGAAAAAGTATGTCAGAAACTTGCGGCAGACAGCTTACACAACGTTGAAGAAATTCAAGATGTTGTTGAAGAAGTGCTGATCCGCTTCGGCTATGCTAAAACGGCAAAAGCTTATATTTTATACCGTCATGAGCATGCAAAAATCCGCCATGCGGAAACTAGCCTCATGGATATTTATAAAACCCTCACTTGGTCTCCAGCGTTGGAAGAGGATATTAAGCGTGAAAACGCCAATATTGACGGGGATACCGCCATGGGAACTATGCTCAGATACGGTTCTGAGGGGGCGAAATACTTTGTAGATAATCATATCTTGCCCAGCGATATTTCCATTGCGCACAGCCGCGGCGACATACATATTCACGATAAAGATTTTTATATGTTGACGCAAACTTGTTGCCAAATTGACCTCATCAAGCTTTTTAGAAAGGGCTTTTCCACAGGGCATGGGCATTTGCGTGAACCTAATTCTATTGAAAGTTATGCGTCTTTGGCGTGCATTGCCATTCAAGCCAATCAAAACGAAATGCACGGCGGGCAAAGTGTGCCGCATTTTGATTTTTCCATGGCGGAAGGTGTTGCTAAGACCTTTGCTTTGGAATATCGCAAAAGCTTTGCGGCGTATTTGCATATTGCCCATGACATTCAAGGGGTGGATTTAGCGCTTTTAGGCATAGAAGATGCCGGTGTGTTGCTCAACAGTCTTAAAACACCCATTTGCATGAAAGATATGGACGTGTTGGCAGAAGAATTACAAAATCTTTTGCCAGAAGCTTTACGTCCTTTATTGGCAAAAACGCATGAATATGCGGCTCGTGAAGCTCTCAAAGCCACAGAAAGACGTTGCTATCAGTCCATGGAAGCCTTTGTGCACAATTTAAATACCATGAACTCGCGCGCTGGGGCGCAAGTGCCTTTTTCTTCCATCAACTATGGAACGGATACGTCCTTTGAAGGGCGTATGGTTATGAAGAATTTGCTTCTTGCCACCAAGGCAGGGCTTGGCAATGGGGAAACTTCCATTTTCCCTGTGCAAATTTTTAAGGTGAAAGAGGGTATCAACTTTAACCCTGAAGATCCCAACTATGACTTATTTCAGCTGGCCATGGAAACATCTGCCATGCGTTTGTTCCCCAACTTCAGCTTTTTGGACGCGCCTTTCAATCTGCGCTATTATAAAGAAGGGGATTATAACAGCGAAGTGGGCTATATGGGTTGTCGTACGCGTGTGCTTGGTAATGTGTATGACAAAGAAAGAGAAGTCACTTGTGGGCGCGGAAACTTGAGTTTTACGTCCATCAACTTACCGCGCATTGCTTTGGAAGTTCAAGGGGATGTGGAAGCTTTCTTCACTTTATTTGATGAGCGCTTAGAGCTTGTTTATAAGCAACTTTTGCACCGTTTGAAAATCCAAGGTGCTAAAAAAGTGCGCAATTATCCTTTCCTTATGGGGCAGGGCATTTGGCTTGATTCTGACCAATTAACATGGGACGATACTTTAGAAGAAGTGCTCAAGCACGGAACCTTGACTTTAGGCTTTATCGGCCTTGCGGAAACACTTATTGTGCTTACGGGCAAGCATCACGGCGAAAGTGACGCCTCCCAAGAATTGGGTGTTCGTATTATTCAGCATATGCGCGATCATATTGACGCCAAAGCCGCGGAAACAGGCTTGAACTTTACGCTGATAGCCACCCCCGCCGAAGGATTGAGTGGGCGTTTTGTGTCTCTTGATAGGCATAAATTTGGTGTTATTCCTAAAGTTACAGACCGTGAATATTATACAAATTCCTTTCATGTGCCTGTATATTATACTCTTCCCGCTTTTAAGAAAATTCAGCTGGAAGCACCGTATCACGCCTTCACCAATGCCGGACATATTACCTATGTGGAGCTTGATGGAGATACGAGCAAAAATTTACAAGCTTTTGAGTCTATTATCCGTTATATGCATGCACAAGGCTGTGGTTATGGTTCCATCAACCATCCTTTAGACCGTGATCCTGTGTGTGGTTATGTGGGTGTTATTGGGGAAGAGTGTCCGCGTTGTGGACGCCGTGAAAACGAGCCCATTGACAAACTGAAAATCGATGCTATCAGACGTAGGCATTCCCTACGCCCTTATACCGGAAATATTGATTAGAAATTTTTAAACCCTATAAAACATAAGGAGGGCAGTATGATTTATTGTAAAACAGATACTGAAACCGTAGCAGCACCTGTAACCGTAGGTTGCAACGTACCATTTGAGCGTACACGCCGCATTACGGGGTATCTTGTTGGTACTCTTGATCGTTTCAATAATGCTAAAAAATCTGAGGAACGTGATAGAGTCAAGCATGCATAATATGCAGATTCGATTGTATGGCGTAGCCCCGGAGTCCATTGTGGACGGACCGGGGCTACGCTATGCTCTTTTTACGCAAGGGTGTCCGCATGGCTGTGCGGGATGTCATAATCCCGGAAGCCATGACCCTCATGCAGGGTATAATAAGGACATATCCAGCATATTGCATGATATTTATGAAAATCCTCTGCTTTCTGGCGTCACTTTTTCTGGTGGCGAGCCTTTTCTTCAAGCAAAAGCCCTGTGTGAACTAGGGCGCGCCTTAAAAAATACCAAGACACATATTACTACATTTACAGGTTATACCCTAGAAGCTTTGCAAAAACTTGCCAAGGATAGGGCAGACATAGCAGAATTACTGCATTTGACGGATATGCTCATAGACGGGCCGTATATTGCCGAATTATACAGTGAAGATTTGATTTTTCGCGGCAGTTCTAACCAAGGCATTTGGTGTAAAGATGCGCAGGGGTGGCGTTTACAGTCGTAGTTTTTATTTTACTGTGGGGGAGGGAGAACCCTTGCGATACCTTAAAAAAAAGCATGTCTTTTTAAATATACATGGCGGCAATATTTCTCATTTAAGAGTAGATATTGCCGCCATGAAAGTTTTAGGGTCTGAGGACAAGCCCCCAGTAGCTGAGGACAAGCCCCCAGTAGCTGAGGACAAGCCCCCAGTAAATTCTAACCTGTAAGGCTAGGATGGGTCTTTTTCCGTGTTGTTACTGTTGTCAGTTGTTGCCTCTGTAGATGGCTCAGACAAAAGCGTAGACTTTAGGTCTGAAGAATCTTTGTTTAAGAGGTTAGCTGTAATGTCATCAATAATATCATGCTGTACTGTGCGCGTTGTGGCGCTTGCCATACTCATGGGGTTAAAGGTTGGGGCATAGGCGGCATTGTTTCTTGTAAGATGTGTGGGCAAGTTTTCCTTGTTGTTCACAGTTGCAGGGAGTATGTCATTAACTGTACGCGTTGTGGCAGTATTTGTGGGAGTAGGAACACCTGAGCCCAAAATAGTCACTACGATTTGCTGTGTTTCAAACATACCCGCTTCATTGCTTATGGCAATGGTGAACGTATCGGTTAAGGTTTCACCTGCGTATAAGTTCTTTATGGCAGGGTCATCATTATGCAGTCTGTACGTATAATCGCTACCATCAATGTAGACAGTGCCAAAACTGGTTTCACCGGTAGGCATAATGAAGTATTCTATGGTTCTGTTGCCATAATCTTCGAGTCTGAGCTCACCAGTGCTCACAAGTATTTTGTCCTTTTCCACGATGAGATTGCTAAAGTCGCCTATTTGAGGGGTGCTATGGTTGCCATGAATGGTAACAGTAACCTCTTTTTCCACAGCAATATTGTTATTGTCTGTGGTAATAACGGTAAAGGTGTCTGTAATGTTGTTATACACCTCTAAATCCTGTATTTCCGCGTGGCTGTTATCCAAAACATAGGTATATGTACCGTCGGCATCAATACTTACTCTACCGTATTTGGCTGGAGAAGTGCCGGAAATACTGTAGGTAAAGTGTGTATTGTCTGCATCGACCACATGAACAATACCTGTATCTGTGAGCTTTGTGTCCTTTCTGAGGGTGAGCTGTTCAGTATGCACACTTTGCACATCGTTACTTCCTGTAATACTTACTTCAATACGTTGTTCAACGCTTGCGCCAGCATGGTCAGTGATGATGACGGTGAAGCTGTCGTTCAAGTTCTCACCTGCGGCAAGGGTATTCACTGCGGCATGAGCGTCGTTGAGCGTATAGGTGTAATGACCGTATTCATCAATACTTATGCTACCGTATTGCGTTGTATGTGTCTTTTTAATGCTGTAGCTAGGAGTAGCACTGCTGTCCGCATCAGAAACAGTGAGAGTACCTTGAGCCAGCATATGAGAATCTTCTTGTACGCTGAGCTCTTCAAAGCTTTCAACTACAGGGGCGTCATTAGTTCCAGTAATGGCAACTTGAATCACTTGCGTCACGGTGGCGCCGCCGTCATCGGTGACGACGATGGTGAAGCTGTCGTGTAAGCTATCATGGGCACCGAGCTTATTGACGGTTTCATTATCATTATCAAGCGTATAAGTATAGCTGCCGTCGGCAAGGATAGTTACGCTGCCATAGCTTGGTTGGGCTGTGGCATCTACGGCGATGCTTGCTATAGTGCCGTCCACATCTTCAGCCACAATATGACCTGTAGCGGTGCTTGCTGTATCTTCAGTAACAGCAAGGAAAGCAAGGGACTGGGTAGCACTTGTTATGATGGGTGTTGTGTTACTACTTGTAATAGTGACGGTAATAGTCAAGCCATAAGTGCCAGCGTGGGCATCGTGCACGCGTAGGATGAAGCTGTCTTTAAGGCTTTCATTTTCATTGAGTGCCACAACAGTCGGGTCTGCATTGTTGAGAGTGTAAGTATAGCTGCCGTCGGCAAGGATAGTTACGCTGCCATAGCTTGGTTGGGCTGTGTCATCTACGGCGATGCTCTCTATAGTACCGTTCACATCTTTAGCCACAATATGACCTGTTGCTGTATCTTCAGTAACAGCAAGAGACGTAGTGGCATTTTCTATGGTGGGTGCCGTGTTGATACCTGTAATAATGATAGTGACAATCACGTCATGAGTGCCAGAAGCGGCATCACGCACGCGTAGGGTGAAGCTGTCCTCAAGACTTTGATTTTCACTGAGCGCCACAATAGCTGGGTCTGCATTGTTGAGGGTGTAGGTAAATGTACCATCCTCAGCAATGCCTATTGTGCCGTAGCTGGCAGTACTGCTTGTGAAGATAAGGCTGTGTTTTTTATCTGTGCTGCTTCCGCTTTCTATGTCATTAGCCGTAAAGCCGCCTGTCACAGAAACTTCCCCTTCAGTGATGGACAGTGTCGTTTCATCAAGGACGAGTTGAGGCAGGTCATTATTGCCGTAAATGGTGACAGCCACCTCTTGCTCTACGCTCTCGCCTAGATTGTCGGTGATGACGAGGGTAAAGCTTTCAGTGAGGGTTTCGCCTGTACTGAGCTTATTGACTTGGTCAAGAGTATTGTCGAGGGTATAGGTGTATTCTCCTGTGGGACTCAGATCAATACTTCCGTAATTCAGCTGTGTATTTCCTCCTTTTATGGCATAGCTGAGGAGAGTTGGCTTTTCGTCATGGACAGCTATTTGCCCTGTGGCTGTGAGCTTTGTGTCTTCAGTAAGCGTAAGGTCTTGCACACTGTTCACACGCGGCGCCACATTGGCAGGGTTGATAACCACAGAAATAACCTGTTCTACGCTGCCACCGTCGCCGTCGCTGACTAAGATGGTAAAGCTGTCATGCAAAACTTGACCTTCTGCAAGAGCTTTTACTTCGGCGTGATCTTTATTCAAGGTGTAGGTATATGTACCTTGAGAGTTGATGCTGGCACTGCCATAGGTTTCGCCTACATTATCCACAATAGTATAGCTAAAGCTTGTGTTGTCATCCACATCTTCAACTTGTATTGAACCTTGAGGAGACTGTGTGGACGTGACGTACATGTCTAAGTCAGTAACGCTTGTCACTGTGGGGGCATCGTTGCTTCCTTGTATGGTTACAGCGATGCTTTGTTCCACACTGCCGCCTTGACTGTCATAAACAATAATGGTGAAACGGTCTTGGAGGCTATCGCCTTTGCCAAGATTCTGTATTCTCTCATCTTGATTGTTAAGGAAGTAGGTATATCCTCCTTGTTCATCCAGCTGTACAGCGCCATATGTTGCATGGGCGTTATTGATTGTTTTTAGGGCATAGGTGAATGTACTGTCTGTATCATCAGTGACGGTAAGCGCACCTGATGGACTTTCTGAACTGTCTTCTATGGCAGTAAGGTTGTCACGAGCTGTCACTACAGGGTCGGCATTGGCACCGTTAATAGTGACAGTAATGCTTTGTTCTACACTTTGCTCTGTGGCATCGGTCACAACAATGATAAAGTTATCCTCTAAGGTTTTGCCCGATGCGAGGTTTGCTATAGCAGGAATGCTTGTATCCAACATATAGTAATAGCTGCCATATTCGTCTACTTCCACCGTGCCGTAGGTGGTGCTGGCATCATAGCCTTTTATGCTATAGCTCAGAGCTGTTCCTTCCATATCTACAGCACGTATTTGCCCAGAAGTGAAAGCAGTATTGTCATGCTGTGTGGAGAGATTGTCAAATTGGGTGACAATGGGAGCATCGTCGTAACCGGTAATAGTGACATAAACAGTTTGTTCTACTTGTTGGCCTATGTCGTCTGTGATGGTGACAACAAAGCTGTCTTGAATAGTATCTTCGCTGCCTAAGCCAAGTATGGTGCTGTTTGTAATATCAACGTCATAGCTTATGAAACCATTGTTATCAAGGCTGAGAGTTCCATAAGTACCTATGGTGTTTTCAGTGCTCAAAGTGTGATTGTCATTGTCATCGTAGACACTAATACTGCCATATCCAGAATGGTTATAGCGATCTATAGTAAGTTCAATATGCTGCACAGAAGAGATTGTGGGAATGTCATTGTGCCCTTCAATGGTGACAGTCACTTCTTTTTCTGTGCTCAGACCTGTAGTGCTGGTAACAACTACAGTGAAGCTTTCAGTCAAGCTGTCTGTGGTCAAAGCATTCACATTATAGTTGGTATTGTCTAAGATGTAGGTGTATTGCCCATAAGCATCTATGCTGACACTACCATAATTGAGGAGAGAACCTTCTTTAATAGTATAGCTGACTTTTGTGAATTGAGGATCGTTGGCTTGTATATTTCCTTGAGCCACAGAAACATTGTCTTCCACAAGAGTAAGGCTTTCGTTGTATTCTGTCACAACAGGAGCTTCAAGCTGAGCGTAGATATGTATCTGCACAGTGTATTCTACGGAATTCCAATCGTTATCGTATGCACGAATGGTCACTGTATCTTGTAAAGGGTCTTTACCCAAAAGCGCGAGCACATCAGGATGACTGACATCTAGTGTGTAGCTAAGGCTATGTTTTGTTTCGTCATCTTCATTTTGTGTAATAGTGACAGTACCATATTCGCCTTGATGGGGTACAGTAAAGTGGGAGAGTTGTATATCGTCAGTGGCCGCAAAGGTAGTGCTTATAGGTATTGTCGTATCTTTGCTCACAACAATGGGGTCTATGGGGGAGATAGTAGGGGCATCATCCGCGCCAGTAACAAATACCTGGAACGTCTTCTTGACAGCCGTACCGTTTTCATCGCGTACTAAGATAGTGAAATAATCGTCTACGCCGTAGTATTGGCTTGTCAACTCTGCTACCTCAGGATGGGTAGTGTCTACGGTATAGGTATAAATACCGTTTTCATCTATGTCTATAGTACCATACTTGGGAGCTGTGGAGCCGCCTAAGATTTCGTAATAGACCTGACCTTCTGCATCTTGTCCTTGAACTGAGCCCATAAAGACGGGCTTGTCTGCGTTGACAGTCAGAAGAGTAGTGCTGTCTTGTGTGTTATTATAGACAATGCTCACATGTATGTGTTCTTGACGAGATCCAGAACCTGTATTGATTTGCAAGATAAAAGTATCTTGTATCTCAGCTCCGTCATTGAGGTAGGGTTCATCGCGATTGGAGTCTAAGCTGTAGCTATAGGAACCGTCAGCTTGAACCTGTACCGTACCAAATAATCCTTGTGAAATCACTGTATAGGATGTGGCATCATCAGCTTGCACAGAACCTGTAACCACTTCCTCTAAATGCGCATAGACATTTTGTGTGTGGTCCGCTTGGCGTATGACGTCTGTAC
>CAYJFR010000001.1:23151-39572 GCA_964369335.1 uncultured Desulfovibrionaceae bacterium
CAATGGTAAAGGTGTCTACAAACAAGCTTTTATTATTTTTTACATAATTCTTTATAAAATAGTGTTCTTGGTTGACTTCATAAATATATTTACCGTCTTCAAATGTGACAGTGCCATAATAGGGCTTTTTTTGAAGAGTGAGCGTACCGCTTAAATTGGCTGAAAAACTTTGTTCTGCATTAACATTTAAAGTGTAGTCTGCCTCTGGAACCGTGGCTTCTTCTGTGATGTTGACGGTAATCTTTTCATCGCGATACGTTCCATGAATAGTATGTATACGTATGGTAAAGTCTTCATACTTTATTTTTTCATCGGGTGTAAAGTATGTGTCTAGGATTTGGCATGTATAGTTTCCTTGCTGGTCTATGGAAACTTCCAGAACTTCGTATTCACTTTCGTTGTCTTCCTTTGTGAGGAGTTCATAACGCACTGCATCCCCAGCTGTCACAGAGCCTGTGATGGTTCTGGATTGAATTGACAAGGTATGCTCAGTGATATTTTTCATGCTTGGTGCATCATTGGCGCCCATGATGGTTATGGTCAGTATTTTCTCTTCTGTACCAGAGGCGGTGGTCACAAGCACAGTAAAGTTGTCGTCTAAGCTTTCATACAGAGCAAGAGCGTTGACTGTGTCATGAGTATTATCCAGAGTATAGGTGAATGTACCTTGAGCGTTTACTGTGACATTTCCATATGTGGCAAGGCCTATAACCTCATAGCTTATGGCTTCAGGCGTCTTGAGTGAGCCTGTGACCACGGCACTACTGTCTTCCCAAACGACATATCCGTCGGTATTTGTAACAATGACACCCGGCGCTGTTTTTAGGCTGGTATAAAAAGCCCTAGGCGCCAAGGAGAATTGCACGCCGCTGCTTTGTAAAGAAACATTACCGCCGCCTGCAGCGTGGATAAAGTGCGCAATACCACTCACGTAGAGCGCGCCCACTGTACCTGCGCCATCGGCATTGATAGTAAGGTTCATGGGGCTGGTTAAAGAGCCATAGGTCAATGTGGTGTTGTCATTGCCGTGCAATGTATCCACATTGTACAGGGTGGCAAAATCTGTATTTTCTGCTGCTTGAAGCGCTCCGTCCTTGGTGAGTACCAAGTCAAGGGTGTTTATGGCATGGTTGGTAAAGGTGTTTTTTCCTGTGCCTAAGATAATATTTTCCACATTATAGATATGGAAGCGGAGGTTACCGCTGCTATATTCGTATGCATTGTTGCCAGCGTAGCTCAAGCTACTTGCAGTGCTTATTTTGCTCAGATTAATGGTATCATCGGTAGCGCTAAAACTGCCTTGAATAGTCACTTCTGTGGGAACATTTGCACCATTTGTGAGAAAACGTGTGGCAGTATTTATGTCAAAAGTGCCGCTCTGTGTGTCATCTAAGTTTGAAAGAAGCCCAAGCGAGACAAGACCGCCGTTTAAGG
Organism: uncultured Desulfovibrionaceae bacterium; assembly: GCA_964369335.1. GTDB lineage: Bacteria > Desulfobacterota > Desulfovibrionia > Desulfovibrionales > Desulfovibrionaceae > CAYJAD01. The sequence continues at coordinate 24,586 of CAYJFR010000001.1, forward strand.
TAGTATTTTGTAAATTCATGCTATGGGCATAAATATATATTTCTTTACTGCTCAATGTGCTCGTGCCAAAGCTGACTATGCCGGAGCGCATGCCTGATACTTGCTCTTCAAGGCTTGGCAAATACACAAAGTCATGACTGGGCGCTGCGTCAGGGTGCTTGTAAGAGTTCCAACTTCCAATGATTTCAAGAGAGCTTGTAGCGTTTAAGATAGAGCCATTGCCCACCTGTAAAAGACCGTCTACGCCCACTTCATCTCCCATGAACCCTTCAGAGAAGCCTTTAAAATATCCCTGAAGTTCAATATGTATTGTGTCGGCGTTAAAGGTGGTTTTTTCTTCCAAAGTCATTTGGCGTTCCACCACAAAGTGGGCATCACGTGCAATATTGAATGCGGATTTTTCACCAATGGTGAGATATTCACCAACATAGCTGAGGCTGTTGGCAGTAATCTGCGCATTGGTGCCGATGTTCATATTTGCAAGGGTGAGACCGGCACTGCTTCTAGAACCCATTTTAATATGATTTTCGGCTATAAGCTGAAGATTATCTCCAATGGTGGTTAATGCATCATCTCTCCATATAATATCATACCCTTTGATGTAGGCATTGTTTCCTATGTGAACACCATAAAAATGAATATCTATGGCATTGCGGGCTATAAGTTGCATATTATAGCCAATGGAGAATGAATCACTGCCATAGATTTCAATATCGGTGGCTTTTACAGAAAAATTATTACCAAAGCCTGACGCTTCTCCGTAGGCACTCAAGTCAAGACTGTGCGCAGTGATATTTATGTTATGACCAAATTGTAATGTTCCGTCATAAACACCATAGGTTGTTATATTCATGTCCCCACGGGCGGTGAGGGTGCTATAATTGCCAAGGATGAAATAGTCAGGGGCGGTATTGCCTCCCTCAGTATAAAAGTTCATATGCGTGTTGGAGATAAAAGTTGTTCTCTCCCCAAAGTTCATAGTGCCATCGTTTGCTGAAAAAGTGAGAGCATGGTTGTCACTGTCAAAACCTAGGCTTGTAATACGGGCATTGTCACCCATGATGATAGTGCCGTCAACATCCCATTGTGGCCAGTCACTATGTCCTGCCTCTATGTTGACGCTTTCACCTTGTACGGTAAGATTGTCCCCAAAAGTTAAGGATTCGAAGTGTATGAGTAGGCTTTTTGTGGCAACAAAGGTGCTGTTATCTCCAATGGTTGCTATTCCGCTTCTTCCTTTGTCGTCCTTATATTCACTATTGGAAAGATGTATGCTCTGCGCGCGTATAGAGGTATTTTCTAAAATATTAATGGCAGATTGAGCGTAAATAATGAGCTCGTCTACTTTCCATTCAAGGTCTGAGGCGTTGCTAAAGAAGTTTAGGGAACCAGTTCTCACTGTGAGTCTTGCTGTCTGTATCTTGGTGCCGAGCAGGCTTAGTTCATGCTTTTCAGAATATATAATTATATCTGATGCTTTGAAGTATTGCTTGCTATTAAGTGTAATGTCACCATTTCCTGTTATTAATATGTAGCCTGTGGCTATAGCTTTGAGTGCAGCATTGCCAAAGTCTAGAGAGTAGTCACCCTTATACGCGCTTATAAGTGAAATGTTTTCCGCAATGATGGTAACTTTTTGAGCTACAAGTATATTGCCCTCGAGCTGAAGATTCTTTTCTGCAATGGTGGTCAGTGTGTTTACGCGTAAGTTGTCAGTATTCTCTATGTACATATTGTAGGATTTTATATGCAAGGAGTCAGCTTCAATGATAAAGTCTTCTTTAATAAACACGTTTCGATAAATATAAGACTTTTCTGGATTTTTTTCTATATATATGCTTCCCTCTATACTAATATGCCCACTTTCAAGGATGGTATCGCCAAAACTTTTAAGATAGAGATCCTTTCCAGCTGTAAACGAAGATGCTGCTTGGATCGCTTTGCCTTGCTCATAGAAAAGAGCATCTTTAATGTAAAGTGAACCTTCAGAAATTATATGAAGATCTTCACCAGCTGTAATGTTCACATTGTAGAGGGTGATGTTTGTGTAAATGTTATCGTAAATGTTAAAGTGTAAATCGCCTACGGATTCCACAGTGACTTTAGCATGAGGCTCTTTGAAAATATACTCAATGGTCAAATCTCCTTGACCTATAATATGCATATCTTCATAAGCGCGCAGACTTATTTTGGCACCGTCAGAAACCATAAACGCTCCGCCGCCTACATTATCATGGGCGCGGATAACACCATTACTGGCTTCTAAAATAACAATACCACTGGCATTGACCACTTGTGTGGCGTACAAATTACCGTCGGCTTTAATTTGCAATTCGCCTTGTACGTCTATGGCGCCAAGGGTAAGGTTTTTACGCTCCTTGTCATTGATATGAGCAACGCCTGTGCCAATGGACACATCACCTGTAGCTTTGACAGACAATTTGCCATCGTCGTCTAGGGCTATATTCAGATCGTCGGAAATATCTAAGGCTGTGGTATAATAATAATCTTTGTTTTTAGCAGGGTCTGTGGTTGCGATCATTTTATCGTCAAACTTTCTAGCATAGGCATCATTTCCATATTTTAGATAGTTGTTTGAAACATAATAGGCGCGTATTTTTAAGGTACCTGAGCCTGACATATTATAGCTATAATCTTCCGAATACAATTTGTATAAATGGGCAATCTCTTCTTCTGTAAAGACATAGTCTTTTACAAAATTGTCGGTTAACTTCAGATTTGTTACCTTCTGATACAGTGCATACATATCACGGCTGTAGTTTGAAAAGACGTCTAAGTTTGCATACGGCTTTAAATACTCTGGCTGTTCATTGCTTGAGAAAAGATTGGCTATTTTATAGTTAAAGTCTTCTATGACATAACTATAGGGATTGACGGTACTGTGTACGTTAAGAGATACATCTTTTGCCACAATATTGGCAACTTCTGTGTAAATAGTTGTGGTTGTTGTACCAATATTGCCACTGTTTACAGTTGCAAGAAGTTGTTCTTCGGTAAAGAAAGAGTTTTGGGCAAGGGTTTCAATATGTGTTCTTTGTCCAGAGCTTAACGTGTCTAAAGACAGCGTGAAGTCTGCATTATAATCATCTTTGGTTAAACTACTGTCAAAGGCGTCAAGGCTTGCCTTGCGTTTGATTTGCTGTTCTTTTTCTTCATTAAGCCAAGCTTGGGCTTGCTCACGCGAAGCAAAGCGCAATGTGCCGTCGGCTAAAAGCTCTTTTTCAAGCCTGTCAAGAGCGCTTTTTTCATCTTCTAGCATGTCCTTTGTGCTAAAGTACACATGATAGCTTGTTTCCATGATGGAGACAAAATTTTCTTCTGCTTCGCGTAATTGTTGTTTTTGTTTATCATAGTTTTCGGAAAGAACAATATTGAGTCTGTCCCAGAGAGCTTGTATGCGCTGTAAATCTTCGGTATCGACACTTTGCTGTGTATTACCGTCGTGTAGATGCAATTCTGTATCATCGAGAGCTGTAATGGACACCGTACCGCCTTCAGCAGAGATTTGCCCAATAGACATAATTGTCTCTGTATTGTTTGCTTCCACATGGTTTACAGCAAGGTAGACGTCTTGCCCTTGAAGCACTGAGGCATTGAAAGTGAAGTCATTCACTGTTTGCAGACTCGCTGTGTATTTATTGTAAATCTTGGCAACACTGCCGCTCAGGACAAAGGCATTGTTGTTCAAACCAATACCGTAATCAGCCGAAACATCCATAATACTTGCGCGAATGCTTCCTGTAAGCCCTGCATTGCTGACTTGAATATGAGCTACACTTGGAGCGTAGAGAGTCTCTAAGTCAACGTAAACAGTCTGTTGTTCTAATCTTTCTACGGAAAGGTCAAGATGCGCTGTGGCATTTTGTCCCGAAGCACGAACCTTGCCGCCAAGGATGTTTATATGTGCCTGATTCAGCGCTGAAACAGTGATTTTTTCTGCACTGCCATAAATATTGAGGGCGCCGTATCCAGTAATATTTTCCATACCTATGGAGTTTTTCACGTTGATGTTGACATTGCCGCCTGCATTGATACTGGCAGCATGCGCTGCCTGAATGGCATCGTTGGCAAAGTTTTGACCAGGATCATACATGTGTTTGCTGATATTAATATCACCATTGGCTATGAGAGAACCTTCAAGGCGAATACCCTTGGATACGTTGGTATTAATAGTAATATTACCTGTACCCGATTGATTTTTAATGGCAATGGGCTGGTCTGTGTCTATGGCAAGCCATAATACCGAAACTTGTCCTGTATCTGTTTGGGTAAATTCATACAAAACTTCACTGGCAAGCTTTTTTTCTGTCCATCTGTCTGGAGCGAAGACCGTTTCGTTAAGATCTACACGATAAAAGACATACTCTCCTGTAATGGTAGAGTTTTTTTGATAAAAATTATGCGATGGGTTGGTAGTATCGTCATTATCGTCTATGGTACCTACTTGTATTGTTCCCTTATTGAGCAGTGTGAAGTTTCTTTTTTCTTTGTCTTCCTCGGTATAGTAATCTTGCCATGTATGACCATTACTGTAGTTATATATATCTGCAAAAGCGTCACTGATACCTATAAAGCCTCCTGTCTTATCAAGAGCTTGGGCGTTAAAGGTTCTAAAGGTTGTGTAGTACTGTGTCTTGTTAATATCAAATTCTAAACTGTCTATACCAACAGGTTGGAAGCTCACTACCCAATCAATTTGACGGTTTAATGTTCCGTAACCTATACGATAGTTGTATTTTAAATTATTGGTTTGCGGAGTATAGGTGGTAGAAGATGCCGTATAAGCCGTATAGCTTTGATTTTTATCACGGCGAATGTATACTCCCCCTGTCTTTTGGGTGGAACGTGAGACAAGGTCATTGATAATAAGTTCTTGTGAACCCAATTCTTGTGTATAATCTATGGTAATGTCTGGATTAGAATAGGTGGAGATACTACCGCGCCCTTTATTGGTATTCATGACTGTGCCTGTGAGGTAGACATTACCGCCACCGGCATAGAAATCGTGAATTTCTATGTCATAATCTACATCAGTAATGGGTCTACCGTTGTCGGAAATTGTCATATCTATGGCGCTAAAAGCTTTAAGACCCGTTTTGATAAGAGTTTGACCTGGGTATTCATTGTAATATATATCAGCGTGGGCAATGGCTTTTCCGTCTGCGGTAAGATAGACATAGCCTGTAGTCTGTCCTAGAGCGCTTTTCAAAGTGCTCAAATCGATAATGTATTCTTTTACGCCAGATTGTATAATTCCGTTAACGTTGATAAAATCTGCTGTAATAAAAATATTACCCATGGCTAACACAGAGCCCGTTTCAGGGTTGTTGATAGTTTTGCCGTTCAGCTCTAAGGGCAGTCCGCCCACATCAAAGAAAGAATTATCTTCCACACGGTTAATGGTAATATCACCCACAGCAGTCATGTTTATGGTTTCTGCGGTGATAACACCTTCTACATACAAGTCACCGGAGGAATTCAGCTTTATAGTGCCACTGAGATTATACAAAGAACCAGCCAGCAAGGTGCTGTAGGCGACGCTTTGCTTTATATCAATGGTGGGTTTTACCGAAGAGCTTGTCTTAAAGGTAAGAGTAGCTTCACTTTTCGCATCAAGGAATAAAATCTCACCGCCTACAGCAGGGTCAATGAGGATATTTTCTACGGATAATATACTATTTGTAAAAGTATTTTCGAGAATAAAGGAAGCATCACTCTTAGATTCTACATAGCCTGTGCCGTTAACGGAATCTGCATAGAAAGTGATACGTCCCTTTCCAAGCTCTATATTCCCCACAGTGAAGAGTACCGAGCTTATATCTACATAATAAAATGATTTCTTACCATTTTTATCGACAATATAGCCGCCAAGCCCCGCTTCAACAAGCTCAGGCTCTAACTCGAGCATACGAGCTCTTTCTGCGGTGGTGACTGCGTCTCCGTAGGTTTGAACAATTTTTTCAAGCTTTTTATATTCATTGACCAAGGAAGAACCAGTGATTTCGGCATTGCCCGAAAGATTATTATCTCTTTTAGGCACAATGATATACCGTAAATTCACTGTTGTTAAATACTGCGCAACATTGGTTGTGGCATAAAAATTTAACCAGCTGGTGTTATTGTTATAGACAGCATTAAGATAATGCCAATAATCAAGATTCTTGTGCTCCGTATCTTTAAAGAGCGCTGTAAAGCCCTCAAGGGCTGCTTGTGTGGCATTACGATCTTCATCACTCAGCTTGTCCTTATAGGTATTCCAGTTATAATAGGTCAGGTCATAAGGTTGATAGGTCACATCGTTGACTATTTCACGTGTGAGGTCTAGTAAATCTGTTCTTTCACCCACAAGCATATGGTTGAAATGTGTTTTTTCTAAATATTCAGACACACCTATATAGGCTTGGAGTTCTGTTGTATTATGGGCGTCAAGCCAGGCTAAGTATTGCCAGTAGCTGATACCAAAGTTCTCTTCAAAGCTTGCAAGGGCTTGCGTAATACGTGTATATTCACCTGCTTCTAAAGAGTTTTTGTGTGCATCCCAATTCTTTTGGGTAAGGTCGAGTATTTTTATTACAACCTTATTGTCTACGCCTGAAATAACTGTACCGTTGATGATAACTTTTCCGCTAGACCTATCTTCGGTGTGAGCAATTTCCCTAGAACCAAAGGCGGCAGTGGTCCAGTTCTTGGTTTTCACCTTACTGCTTGTTTTGTATGTGCCGCGCTTGGTATGCATTTCCAAGAAGTTTCTGCTTTCCGCTGTGGCATGGGTTTGTATTTCAATGCGTAATTGTTGGTCCCATATAATGCCGCTGTCGCCGCGCACCCAAGATGCTGGAACTACGGTGGCGTCAATGAGCTCACCTAAAACAAGAATATCTGCTTGACCTATTTTACGATCTTTGGCGAAATCTGTCTCAGCTTCGCGTAAATATCCAGCAGCAAGGTAAAGGTCATAGGTGCTGTATACTTGTGCATGGCTTTGTAGCAAGACCTTACTTTCGCTGTTAATATGGGCTTGTGTCCCTATGCCGCCCACAGTGGCAACGCCGCCAAGAGTGCCGCCATTTTCTACATGGGCATGCTCATAGCTTCCGGCATGGATGATAATATTTTGTCCCAAAAGGTTTGTGGTGCGCACGTGCGCGTATCTGCCCACATCCACCGTGGCAGTGAGATTATAGGTCATTTTACTGAAAATATCAGGAATACCTGCCAAAGATGCTGAGGTGACAGTGGCTATATCGTCCACATCAATGTCGTTAAAGGCTTGTAAGGTAAAGGCGTCTGTTTGATCACCTGTACCTAAAAGCTGCGCCCTGTCCCTAATAATAACTTGGCTGTCCGCGGTGACAACGGTGTTTGTATGCCCCTTGGTGATGGTAATAGGACCTATGGCAAGACCGTAAATGTCTTGTCCTGTGTCTTTGACAGTATTAAGGCTGTAGATGTCTATAGTCTCAGCGGAAACTATGGCTTTAGCGCCTATAATACTGTGCGTGGTCAAGGTTATATTCATGGACGTGTCATTGCCTATGCCGGAAATAATACCGCCACCTGCCGTGTCTACATTCAGCTTTTCTTTGACAGACGATTCAGCGTGTAAATCAATGCTGTAGGCTGTAATGTCAGTAGTAACTGAACTTGAGCTGTTGGTAGAGGACTCAGGATTGTACTTGTAGCGTAAATCTTCGCCTATGGTTGCCAAGGTAGTGGCTTTAGAGTTCATAGAACCACTAGCGGCGGCAACGCTGACGCCTATGGCGCCTGCTCCGGCGTCAGAATTAGCTCTGCTGTCTATATTGGCAGAAGCGTCAACGGTTAATACATTTATACCGTGAGATATACCCGTAATAAAGGCGAGAGTGTTGGTGTCCACATAGGTGTTCACTGTATTGACACCAACGCCAGCGGCCACACCAGTCGCCACACCGTCACTTTCTGCATGTATGTGTGAATTGTTTTCAGCTGTTATGGTGAGATAATTTATGTCGCTTTGCTTTAGATCACGCATATAAGCCATAACGGTGGAAGTATTGACAATTTCAGAGAAGCCGCCGCTGACACCCACTCCAACGCCAATGCCCAAAGCAAAGCTATGACTTTTTGCCATGTCTCCAGATACGGCTTTGACGGTTTCTGCTATGATGGAAACATTGGTAGAGTATTTATTGCTCTCACGCGTAAAGGAGGACGACGCCACATAGGCAGCAATGGCGGTGCTTATGTGAACGTGTGAATCCGCAACGCCCACACCGGCAATAATGCCTATGGCAGGCGCGGTGGATATAGCGCGTAAGTAAGGCGTATTAAATGCCTTTACTCTGACAGTATCCACGTCTGTAAAGTTGGTATTGTCCACAAAGGCAGTGAAAGCGCCGCCGGCATCAATGCCAGAGATGGAGCCAGAACCTGCTAAAATACCGCCAGCACCAGCAAGGCTGTAGCTGTATATCTGCCAGTCGCCTTCACTGGTGACGTTGACGGTGGACACATTGCTTATGTCAGAATTACGTAGATAAGCTGTGGTGCTCGTTTGTAAATTAATCTGAGACACAATAATACCCACGGCCACGCCGCCTGCTGCCGCGCCAATACCCTTGATGGTGAGGTCAGCTTTATTGGTGGCGGTGATGCTCACTGTTTTGGTATTGGTGATTGTGGCATAATCCACAGAAGAGCTTACGGTGCCAGAAGTGGTAGTGATACCTATGCCCACAGCAGCGGCAACGCCGCCAGCTAGAGAAATTTGCAAGCCAAAGGCATTACTTGTGTTTTCATCCAAGGTGCTTACTTTAAGATCGCCTATGGAATCAATGATGGTTTTACGGGCGGTATTGCCCAAAATGGAGGCAGAGGTGCTTCCTTTGAGGGTATTTACTGCAACGCCGCCGCTCAAAGCGCCGACACCGCCAGCAGAAACACCTATGGCAAGACTGTCACTGGTACTGTTGCGATGGGCAGAAAGGGTGAAAGAAGGTCTGCTGTTATTGCCGCGCAAAGCACCGCGCAGCATGCTGGCCGACACATTGCCTGACAAGGTGTTGACCACAAGGCCAAAACCAACGCCCACTTTACCGCCTATGGCCAAAGAGCCTACCATGCCAAAGATACTCAGAGTTTGAGCCGCGGTGGCAGAAGAAACACTGCTTGAACCACCGCTCAGGGTGATGGTATTGTCTTCTAAAATGGTAGAGGTGTCCCCGTGTATGGTGTTAAGACTGATAGCGCCGGCAAGACCGCCCTTGCCCGCCAGTGCCACAGCAGAAACATAGGACTGAATGGAGGCGCTCATATTACTGGAGAATGCCACAACGGGGCTTTTAATGGTGCTGTTTTTCACCATACTGAGCACAGAGCCTTCTATCTTATTGATACTGACTGCGCCAGAAGCTGCCACAGAACCAGCACCTGCCAGACCAAGAGCAAGGCTGAAGATACCCACAGGCTCAAGGGCGTTTTGGAATGTTTCGCTATTTTGGGCGGTGTCGCCTTGGTAGCGGCTGTTGCCGAATTGGTCTTTTTCACTGTCTGCCAATTCACCTCTGGCACTGTCTTGTGAGTCTTTTATGCGCGTATCGCCGTCACTGAGTACCGCTGAGAAATCATCTTGCTTATCAGCGTCAACAATATCTGTAAGGTTGCTGAAAGCAGCGTCAGGCTTGCCCAAGGTGGCTAAGGTATTCACGCCGCCGCTAGCAGTGATATTGGCGTCTAGTATATGCGCGCCAGTGGTGCCTTGCATAATATTTATGGCAGCAGAACCTGCCCCAGCAAAACTGCCTGCGGCGGCAACGGCAAAGACAAGACTCATGGTATTCATGGTGGTGGTAGCTTTAACGTCCACAGTGTTTACTTGAGTAATGGCAACATTTTGCAAGGCGGCAAGGGTAGAGCCGCTGTCTAAGGTAACGCCCACACCAAAACCACCTGCCGCATTACCAGCAAGAGCTACGGTGGAAGCTATAGTATAGCTGTTACTTTCGTTAAGGGCATTTACGGAAAGATTACCGCTAGAACCTTGCGCGGTGCGAATATCTAAAATGCTGTTTTGCACCAAAGCACTGGTGAGGTTGTTGGCTATGCTTATGCCCACAGAGCCATAACCAGAACCTGTACCACCAAGAGCCATCCCTGAACTTACGGTGACAGATTTGCGCGTAGAATGGGCGTCTACATCAAGAGAGGTAGCTTTAATGTTGGCATTTTCCACATAGGCGTAAGAAGAAGCGCTTTGGGCTATATCTTCAGAGGCATACAAAGGCGCGCCGTGCTTATTGCTTCTATAGCTGACATTACTGTCTTGAGTGCCGTCTGTCTCGGTAAAGGTATAGTTAAAGTCGTAAGCGCCTGTGCTTTCATTTTTTAGGCGTGAATGCAGAATATCACCAGAGCTTGTCACGTCGTTCAAGGTGAAAGAATACAAGGTCTCATTGCCGTGTTCATCTCTGTACACAAGGTAATGCACATCTTTGGTGACACCACTGGTGGCGATATTCTTCTCTTTGCCATTGGTATCGTACAAGGTGATACTACTGGCAGAACGCTTTACAGTGTAATCGCTGTTTTCTGTAAGATTTTGTAAAGTATTGCTGTTGTTTTCGATGTTTTTATGGTTTTCAGCAATGTTTTTAAGCTCTTGCCCTGCGGAAGAAGCTATGTTGAGGGATAAAGAAAGCCCAGCGGCGCCTTTACCGCCTATGGCAGCGCCCACGGTTCCAGCGGTGAGGGTGGAGGCGTTTTCTGTCTTGACTTTCATATCACCCACATCAAAGACCATAAGGTCAGTGGGATTTTGTGTGCTGGCGTCATAAGTACCGTGAATAAAGGTGTCTCTCTTTGTGCCAGAAATACCTGCTGTAGAGGTATTTTCTAGAGCGTTAACGGCAAAACTCGCCGCCAGTGCACCCTTTCCGCCGCCCGCTATGGACAGCGCCAAGGCAAAGACATCAGCGTCAGAGGTACTGCTGACGGTAACTTTTCTGGCTTTTAAACTTGCGCCGGCTGAGCCTGTGATGGAGGCAGCACTGCCCACGTCACCTAAGTTTAAGCCCACAGAAGCCGCGCCACTGCCTCCCGAAGAAACAGCCGCGGCAAGCATATTTGCCCAAAGTTTGTTGGTGTTACTGGATGTTACTGAAATATCGCCTGTGATTACAGCAAAATTTCTCCCCACATGCATATGCGCCACAGCATGAGAACTGAGCATATTAAAGGACAGTCCTACAGCCCCTGCTCCTGTGCTTGCTCCTGCAAAGAGGATAAGCAGGGCGTTATATTCAGCGCTGCTATCAGCTTGGATTGAAAGAGTATTGCCACGCACGACTACATCCTCAGCAAGCACTTGAGCCTTGGTTGTAAAGGCCGCGCTGTTGTCGCTGTCGCCGGCAGAGGCAAGGTGTTCATCAGAGCTTTTTTGCGAAGCATTGGCAGAGGGCATATACTTTGCGGCGTCAGCCCATGTACCAAGATTGATAACGGTGCCCACAGCTACAGCACCCTTACCACCGCCGGCAACGCCGAGGCTGACACTGGTGGTTGTGGAACTGTTTTCCGCTAAAACTGTGAGGGATTTTGCCACATCAATACTGTCTGCACTGCGCACACCTGCATAGACATTGGCGCCGGCAAGAGCCACTACCACAGCTATAGAAGCTGTACCCTTGCCGCCAAGGGCAATGGATACGGCAATGGAAAGCATATCAATGGTGCTTTGGGCGTGTATATCTACATTGCCCACGTTGGTCTTCACCGAGCCACCTTCAATATAACTTTCTGCATTGCCTAAAATAGAACTGAGGCTGATAACAGGGGCAACGGCAGTGGCTTTAGAAGCGGCTATACCCAAGAGGAAGGCCCATGTTCTGCCTGAGGCATTGGCAGAAAGTTCGGCAGAGCCCACGTTAATATTGCTTGTACCACTGTGCTCACTGATATAGGCCGCCGCGTTAACTTGCAGTAAATTAAAGGCAAGAGCACCTGCAACGGCAGTGCCTGTGCCAGTGCTAGCGCCTATGGATAAATTCACCGAAAGCAGGGCGCTGTTTTGCAAAGCTTCCACTTCAAGAGCGCCTACAGAATGTATGGTACTGTCAATGATGGCAGCTTCTGCTACTTCACCGCCAAAGCGGCGAGAGTTGGAGCTTGCAGAATCTGTTTTTGTATAAGATTCTGTGCCATTTTCTAAGGAGTCTTGGGCATAGGCATTGCTGAGTTCACGCACCTTAGATTCACTGATATCACCAGAATTGACTTTTTCTGCAGCGCTCAAACCAAGGTTCATGGTAAAGGAGATTCCTGCCGCAGAGCCAGTAGCGCCGCCACTTCCTGCCGCCGCCACAGCAAGAGCCACAGCGCCAGAGGTGTTTTCGGCTTTCACAAGAATATCACCCAGTTTTGAGGCTGTAACTTTGCCATTACTCCAACCTTGAACGACGCTTCTTTCTAGTAAGGCTTCGGTTTTGTTATCAAGCACATTGATAGCAAGGGCCGCGCCAAGAGAAGAGCCGCCAGTGCTGATGGCTAAAGACATAACACCGCCAAAGGCCGCCGCCGCTGAAATGGCTTGTACCATCATGGGCTTTTCATAGCCTTGTGTTGTGGAGGTGTTGGTAAAGTTTATGGTACAATCTTGAACTATGGCCTTGGTGGAGCGGTCCAAATAATTGAAGTTCAACGCGCCAGATATGGCAGAACCTTGACTGGCGCCGGCAATGGCAACCACAAGGGAGAAAATACCGCTTTGGTTCTTGAACAAAGCGTCGTTGGGGTCAAAGTCTTTGGTGGTGTCATCGTTGTCATCTTTACCTACGCGCACGCCCGTTTCACTCATACCTTGCTTGGTTTCGTCAGAATCTTCATCAGAAGTGTTATAGCTGGCAGTGTCCACATCGCTGATGTCTATGCCCTGCATATAGCTTGCCTCGCGCCAGTTGCCTACGGGCTTAGTAGGCTTGTCATCTTGCGCTTTTACATATAAATCCCCACCTATGGTGACGGTTTTGATAGCATCTAAGGTGGCTTTCACATGGCGCACAATGATATTTTCTGCCAAGGTGGCTTGCGCGGCTGTGCCTTTTTGGGTGCTCACCGCAAGACCCACGGAAATATTGGTGATCATAGCTGAGCCAAGAGCCTCTACAGACATATTACCGCCCACGCTGACGGATTGCATACCTGTAATACTGGCTTCTACATTGTTAACGATAGCAACGGTATTATTGGCAACACCACCCGCTCCCGCGGAAGTGGAAAGCGCCGCCGCCACACTGGCAGTGATGACAGATGTTTGCTCTTGCGCCAAGAGAGAGAAATCTTTGCCCACTGTGATGCTTTGGTCTGTAGAGCCATATATACGCGCAAGGGTGTCGGTGGAAACAATATTTACACCAAGGAAAACACCGCCAGCGCTACTGCCACCTGTGCCGCCATTACCTAAGGAAAGGGCAGCGTTGACATTGAGGGCCAGTATGGAGCTAGAATTTAAGGCGTTGATGTTAAGGCTTCCTGTGCTTGCGGTAAAGTTGCTTCTTTCCGCGAGGAATATGGCGCCGCCTGTGACGGTATTAGAAGAAATATTGGCAACAAAAGTACTACCGCCTGTGGCAATGGAGAAGCCTATGCCCACAGCAATGATGGCAGCGCTATTCACATTAGAGAATGTGGCATCCGTATGCGCACGAATGCTAGAGGCGAGGATATGAGTTTTTACGGTGCTGTCCACCACATTGACCACAGCTTGCGCACTGGTGGAGGAGTTTTTATCAAGGTCAAGACCAAGGTTAAAGTTAAAGGAAAGAATATTGGTATTAAAGGAAATGCCGGCAAGGTCGAGATTGTCTTGTATGGCGCTGTCATGGTCACCACTGACGCCTTCGAGGAAATTTGCGGTCTTGGTGTCAGAAACAACACCTTGCGTAGCTTGTATACTTATGGCGTCTGTACTGCTTTCTATGGTACTACCAAAAATCTGCACTTGCGTATCATTGGTAATGATATTGGGATTACCCGAATAGCTGGAGCCAGCTGCTGTAAGATTGGCGGCAGTGATGCTATTGGTGGCGTCGGCTTGCATCGTAATGCTTCCCGTAGCCTTTATGGTGGTGTTATTTACATAAATGAGCTGTTGATTTTTAATAAGGTTCAGCGCAATGGCACCCGAAGACGCACCGCCCGTGCTCGAGTTGCTTCCTCCTACGGAAACAGCTAAGGCAGCGGCAATGCTTAAAATTTCTGAAGTGTCAACGGCGCGTACCCAAATAGGGCCATTGAGGGTAAGAGTATTGTTTTCAAGAGATGTTTGCACATCTTTGTTAATGATATTCACCGAAGCAGTGCCGCTTTTGGCAGATTCGCCGCCGCTGGCTAAGGAAGCCGATGCGGTAATACTGAAAATTTCACCAACGGAAGAAGCGTCTACATACAATGCGGGAACGCCACTGTCTTGTGCTTTGGCTGTGCCAGTGGTGTTATAAAGACCGGCATACACATGACTTTCAATATAGTTGCCACCTACAGCAATACCTTTTTGAGAGCCTTTGAAATTAAGCCCCACTTGCCCCGCTATGGAGAAAATGCGACTGCCATTTTCTTTACCGTTCTTATACAAATAGTCACGCGCCACCACACTGACAGTGCCTGCAAGATCCAGTGAAGAGTTTTCTATGCGTGCGTCTACGGCACGCTTAATGATGTTGACCGTCACCGCTCCTGCCGAGCCTGAAGACTGCGTAGAACTGCCAGATGTGGTTATGGCAACACCTGCCGCTATGGATAAAATAGCGCTGGAAGTTTCAGCAACAACTTGCAAGCAATCGTCTGCGCTGCCTTGTAACACTAGTTCAGCATTACGCACATAGGCTCTAACGTCTAAATTACCCTGTTCTTGAGCAGCGTCAGATATGGGCATATCCTTGCTCAAAAATTCGGCGTTAAGGTCTGGCATATCGGCGCCTGTAATGGCGTTG
>CAYJFR010000002.1:0-34958 GCA_964369335.1 uncultured Desulfovibrionaceae bacterium
CCTCACCCAAAAAACTCTTGAGGAAGGGCTTGCGCTTATACGTCAGCAAAAAAGTTTGGCAGAACAGCAAAGACGCGACGCTGAACGTCAGCTTGGTGTGTGGAAGCAGTGGGATGAGTGGCGCAAGGTAGAAAATCAGCTTTCGCGTTTAGCTCCTGTGGCAGAATCTTTTCCCGAAGACGGCGCAGGACGTATGGAAAGAGCACAGCTTTTGTGCCAAGAAGCCGCTCGCCGCATGAACACACAAAAAGAGCGTTGTCAAAGTTTAAAAAGCAAGCGTGATGCTCTTGTAATTGACACAGAGCTGTTAGAAAAAAGACATGCCTTACAAGCTTTGAGCGAGCAAAAAAGCTCTTTTCGCCAAGCACAAGAAGGCCTTGCACCCCAAGAAGCCAGCATTCACAGAATGCAAGGGCAATTAACACACACATTAGCAGAATTGGGGCCTCACTGGACATGTGAGCGCATTCACGCCACCAACCGTTCCTTGGTGGCTCGCAGTGAATTGGAGCGTCTTGCTTCGGATATTCAAGCTACAGAGCAAGCCCATGTGGCAGGCTCTACCAATTTGGAAAAAGCTAATGCTTCCGTTTTGTCAGCGCGTCATACTTTAGAATTGGCACAAAATACCTTGGCTCATTTGGCTGTACCTAAGGCATTGGTCAATGACGAAACACGTCAGCAAATGCGTCGCTATGTGGCACATATTGAAAACAGCACCACGTCCCTAGCAGAAAAAGAGCAAGCTCTTATAACCTTCAAAAAAACTTTTCAGCGTACTTTAGCGCCACTTTCTTTACGCGCACACAGCACAAAGCCGCAAAGTGTCAAAGACATTTTGCCCAAGCTGGAAGCCTTACGCGATGCCCAAGAAGGGGCTTTAGCATGGGCAACACAAGCTCAAGAAGCGCGTAAAAATACCCATGATGTAGAACTCTTAGTAACACAGGTGCAAGAAACAGAAGAAAGCGCGCGCGCCCGTATGGAGCGTATGCGTATGCATTTACAGAAAAATGTCACCACCTCACGCGCACATATTGACACACGCGCCAAAGCCATACGCGCCTTACGACAATTACATGTGAACTACGCTTTAGAAAAAGAACGTCTCAAGGAATTAACGCAACGCATGGCATTAAGCACACCGCCAGAGCCTGTAAAAAGTGTGGCGCTTATGGTCATTGGCGCTCTTATTGTGGCTTTTGGCTTAATAGGCTTATCCTTACCCATGTTTTTTGGCGTAGAAAGCCTTACCTTGACGCCTCAGCTTGTGGTGCCTTTATCTCAATGGTCTGCCTATCTTATTGTCTTGACAGGGGCAGCTTTTCTGGCTGGAGGCTTGCCGCGTTCTGGGCCTGACCGCAAGCGTTATGCGCAAGAAATGCAAGAAATTTCCTCGCGAGCCCATGCCATAGAATTGGCGCTGACAGAAATGGAAGCCCAGATGCAAGAGCAATGTGTTTTGGCAGAGGTGAGCGACGCAGACCCCATAACTTTGGATGCTGTGGAAATTTTGCTAGACCGTGAGCGCGAAAAATGCGCCACTGACGAGCGCATGCAATTAGACCTAGAGCAATTGGAAGCAGAATACGACGACGCTCACACAAAATTACGCATGCGCCGCCAAGAGCTTTCCGCCGCGCAACAGCAAGAGCAACGTGCTTTATTAAAATGGCACGATTGTTTACGCGCCCATGATGTGGAGAATGTGCCTTCGCACGATGCCGCCGCCGCCTTTTTTGCCCGCGTAGAAGCGGCATTGGTGGCGCAAGTTTCGGCGCAAAGCCATGAAGAAGAAGTGGCGCATTTGATACGCAGTATTGAAGAGCATAGGCAAAAATTGTGTGCTATGGAAGCTGTGGCGCATATTTTACGAGGAAATATGCCCTCAACGCCGCCAGAGTCTGCCGCATCTGACACTCAATCTTCTTTGCATCTGAATCTTGAAAGCCCTATGGAGCAAGAACATACTTCTGACACAGCGGATTCTGTTCAAGAGCCTCTTGTTTTAGCAAGTGAAACTGTGCCCATAGCGCCACAGTTCAGTGTTGCGCAAGTGTTAAGCGCTGTGCAAACGGTGCTTGATATGTGTCGCGAAGCCGACGAAGCTTTAGCAGAGCGACTCAAAGCAGAAAACGCTGTGCAGAATTGTACATATAGCCTTGAAGTTGCAGAAAAAACACAGGCTGAAATGGTACTGGCTTTACAAAAAAGCGAAAGCACCTTGCAAGAAATTTCTGATTCATGGCAACACGCCTTGCAAGATATGGGTATGGATAAGGAAATTTCCCCGCGTATGTTGCGCTCTATTTTAGAATGCATGGAAAAATGTCTTGCTATGGAGGCGAATATTTTACGCCTGCAAGAAGAAAAAGAACGTATGTTGCGCGAATGTGAAAGCCTTGTATCTCCCTTACGTGCTATTTTACTTCAAATGCAAAAGGAAGAGCCGCAAAATGTTCATAACACCGACATACCCTATCAAGAAGACTGGCTTTCTGCTTTGGACGCCTTGTTGGCACAAGTGCAAGAAAGTTATGAAGCCCAACAATTACGAGAACAAGTGCAAGGGCAGTTGCGCACGCAAATAGAGGAATTACAAGAAGCCAATACAGCTTTACAAGACGCTAACGCCACCATTCAACACTTATTGCAATTGGGACAGATCAACAATATAGAAGAGTTTATTCGCCTTTCGCATATACGTGGGCAAAGAATGGAGCTTTTACGCCGCAGAGATGACCTTGAAGACGCCTTGCGCTTGGCGGCAGGTGAGCAAGAGCTCAACGCCTTTTTACAATCCTTTGCCCAACGCGAAAAGCATGAGTGTGAATTTTTCTTGCAGCAAAAAGAGGTGGAATTGCAAGAGCTACTGACGCAAGAGCAAGAAAAGATGCACGCACATGCGCAGGTCAGCGCCACATTGCACACCATTATGAATACGGACTTTTTGGCAAAATTACGCCAAGAAGAGCGCGATATTCAAGAAAGTCTACAAAGCGCTGGCATGCAGTGGGCGCAATATGCCGTAGCAAGACAGATGCTCTTGCAAGCAAAGCAGCGCTTTGAACAAGAGCGTCAACCGCAAGTTATACGTATGGCGTCTGATATTTTTGCACAAATAACTCAAGGAAAATGGAAAGGATTGACAGCTTCTTTAGAAGAGAGTTCTTTGCAAGTCATCTCTCCCTTTGGTGAACCTGTGTCTCCATCGGTATTGAGCCGCGGCACACAAGAACAATTATATTTGGCTTTACGCTTGGCGTATATTCGTAATCATGCCGCTCATGCGCAAGCTTTGCCCGTGATTATGGACGATATTCTGGTTAATTTTGACCCTGAGCGTGCAGAACATACCGCTGAAGCCTTGTTAGACCTTAGTCAAAGCGGCAACAAGCACCAAATTCTCTTTTTCACCTGTCATCCGCATATGGCGGATATGTTGCAAAAAAATGCCACAAACAGCACGCGCTTTATGGTGGAAAATGCCCAGATTATTCCCGCATAATGGAAAATTTTTATGAATAAAGAAATACAAGGGCATATGGTGGCTTTAGGCACTGTGACGGTGTGGGGGCTGACTTTTGTTTCCACAAAAATTCTTCTGACAGATTATACACCTTTGGAAGTGCTCTTTTTTCGCTTTATTTTGGGCTATGTGACCTTAGTGATTTTTTATCCCCGCATGTTACCCATACGCAGTTTTCAAGAAGAAAAACTTTTTATGGGGGCGGGCTTTTGCGGTGTGACTTTATATTTCCTCTTGGAAAATATTGCCCTTAATTATACCCTTGCCTCTAATGTGGGTATTATTGTGGCCATTGCGCCCTTTTGTACTGCTTTGCTTGCGCAGGTGCTTTTGCGAGGCTATACCAAAGAATCCCTCACATGGACATTTTTCGCAGGCTTTGTCATTGCCATGAGCGGCATAATTTGCATTATTTTCAACGGCGCTGTACATTTGCAACTAAATCCTATGGGAGATATTTTGGCGGCAGGGGCGGCGCTGACATGGGCTTTTTACTCTATTTTTATGCGCATGATAGGGGAATTACGCTATAATATGGCTGTGTGTACCCGACGCGTCTTTTTTTATGGGGTACTTTTTATGCTGCCTGTGGTGGCGTGGCAAGGGGTGCATTTTTCCTTAGATACATTCTTAAAGCCCGTAAATCTTATGAATTTTCTTTTTCTGGCTATTATCGCTTCATCTTTATGTTTTGCCACATGGAGCTGGTCAGTAAAAGTGCTTGGCGCAGTGAAAGCCAGCGCGTATATTTACCTTGTACCTGTGGTGGCTATTATGGCGGCGGCGTGTATTTTACAAGAAGAAATTACCTCTTTAGCCATCTTTGGCGTATTTTTGACTTTAACAGGCTTGGTAGTTTCGGAAATAAAACCCAAAAAACAGACAAGATAAGAGTTTTTCTATGAATCAATATAGCGGTGGTAAGTCTGCCCTCACCAGTAATGGCACCTTACTTATTTATTATTTGTGCGGCTTACTATTTTTCTTCACTGGCATAAGTCTTTTGGTGGCGGCCATAGGAGCTTTGGCTTCACGCTCTGCCGCCAAAAAAGAAGGCGTTCCCTTTGTGGTGCAACATTGCACATGGATTTTTCGTAGTATTTGGCTGTTCGTATTTTTAGCTTGTCTATTAGCTGGCGGCGGTGTGTATTTTATGGGCGATGCTTTCGTCAAACTTCCAGATACGGCACATATTACCAATTTTGAACAATTATGGTCTGACGCCACTTTGCGTTTTGCAGTACAGTATACAGCTACTTTTTTATGCTTGAGCACCTTTTTAGTGCTATGGTTTATTTATCGTATGTTACGTGGTGGCTTTAACTTGTTGCAGTTTAGTACGCCTGTGCGCCGATATTAACTCGTAAAGGGGATACTATGACATCACTGCCTTTTGCGGCGCCTTCGTGTATTCTTCCTGCTACAGTGGCAGAAAATGCCGCTTTTTTGGCGCATAAGGTGCAAGAAATCGGTTTGTATTTTTTTGAAACCAAATCTTGTCTTGCCTATACAGAAGAAGATGTACCGCCAAGCTTACGCGCTTTGCCTGTGCATTGGCATATGCATTTGCCTGTAGATTTGGTGTGGTCGCGTCGCCAAGGGGGAGGTGCTCACGCCGCCAAGATGGCTTTAAGCGTTTTGGAAAAAGCGGCCTTTTTGCGTCCGCGCATGGCAGTACTGCATCCACCTATCTTTGAAAAAAATCTTGTGGAGCAAGAAAAACTGCTTTGGGAATTTTTACACACATGGTCGGCTAAAAGCTCAGTGCCTGTTTTATTGGAAAATATTCAAGAAGCGCCTCTATATACTCTAGATAAAGCTTTATTTTGCGATGTAAAAACACCTGAGGGCAAAACACGCCAAGGACAAAAAAAGCCGCGCTTTGGCGTTTGCCTTGATGTGGGGCATATGTTAGCCTTTGAGCAAGAAGAGTTGCTGTTACATCAAGATTTACTCCATAAGGTGCAACTTGTGCATTGGTCTGCCCCAGGTAAGCACGATGAACATTTAGCTCTGACACAGTTTACAGCTTCACAACTAGACAGCGTTCGTACATTGATTTCAGTGCTACCGCCAAAAGTGACGCATATGATTGAAGTTTTTCATTGGCAATATTTTCAAGACTCTGTGAAAATTTTACAGCAAATGGGAGTGGGCAATGGCGACAAAAACTAAATTACAGCAACAGTTTGAGAAATGGCTGGACGCTCTTCCCAAAAATGAAAGTTGGTGTATTTTAATTACAGCAGACCCAGACGCCTTGGGGGCTGCCATGGCATTAAAGCGCATTTTATACCGTAAGGGGCGTCAAGTTGTCATTGCCAGTACCAACCAGATAACGCGCCCAGACAATCTTGCCATGTTACGGTATTTGCGTATTCCTCTTGTGTCGTGGGAACCAGAAATGCAAGAACAATTTCAGCGCTTTGCCATTGTGGATTCACAACCACACCATCACCCCGCCTTTGAAAATATCCCTTTTTCCCTTATTATTGACCATCATCCCATCCCCGACGATTATTGCCATATGGCAGAATATACTGATGTGCGCCCTAAGCTTGGCGCCACCTGTACCATGTTCTGCCAATATCTTAGAGATTTAGAAATAAAGCCCTCCAAACTTCTTGCTACCGCCCTACTCTATGGCATACGTGCAGACACAGGCTTATTTGAAAGAGGCGGCACTGAAGCGGATTTTCGCGCCTATCAATGGCTTTTACGCTATAGTGACACTTCTTTGTTACGGCGCATCATACGCAGTGAATATTTACCCGAATGGCTTCCGCTTTTTGCCCACGCTTTTCGCTCTTTGCGTACTTGTAGTAAGGGAGCCCACGCTCATGTGGGGGCGGTGAAATCTCCAGACATGCTTGTTGCCATAGCGGATTTTTTCACCAAGGTATACGGATTGCGTTGGGTAGCGGTGAGCGGCACCTTTGAAAGTAAATTGATTATTATTTTCCGAGGCGATGGCAGCACCAATATAGGCGAGGTGGCGCAGAGGCATTTTTCTTCTGTGGGTTCTGCCGGTGGACACAGAAGTATGGCAAGGGCAGAAATTCCTCTTGAGGCTTTAGAAGGGGTTAATCATGCGGATTTTGTCTTCAAAAAACTTGGTCGCAAGTGTAAAACAAAGAATTTTATTAAATCTTCCTTGGAAAAGGAACAAAGCGCCAAATGAAAAAAGTCACACATTCCTGTTGACAGTCGTAAAAAAAGAGTGCTAAGAATTGGCGTACGAAATTTATAGGAACTATTATGCAAAACATGACTTTCACCACATCTTCTTATTATAATGCAAGCCAAAGCTTTACCCAGTTTTGGTTCTTTAGCTATTTTAGAAGCGCCTGTGGTGAAGGACGTACGTAATTTCGTAAATTATAGATGTTCAGAGAGCCGCAGGTTATTTTTACCAGCGGCTCTTTTTTTTAGCTCAAAGACCCGCTGAAAAGGTTCTCGCTTATTAACACAGAGCTTTTAGGAGCAGTATCATGCAACTTGGAAAACAAATTCGCCTTGAACGAATCATCAACCGCCATAGCGGTCGCACCATCCTTGTTCCCATGGATCATGGCATAACCCTTGGTCCCATTGACGGACTTGTGGATATGCGCGAAGTGGTCAACGATGTGGCAGAAGGCGGCGCCGATGCCGTACTTATGCATAAAGGGCTTATTCGTTGCTCTCATCGTAAAAGCGGCAAGGACGTAGGGCTTATTGTACATCTTTCTGCCTCTACTGTTTTAGGGCCTCATGGCAATAGAAAAACCCTTGTGGCAACTGTGGAAGAAGCTTTGTGCCACGGCGCCGATTGTGTATCTGTGCATGTGAACCTTGGCGACCCTGATGAGCGTCATATGCTAAAAGATTTTGGTATGGTAGCAGAGTCTTGCGACCGTTGGGGTATGCCCTTACTTGCCATGGTATACGCTCGCGGTCCCCAAATAACCAATGGCTACGATTCTGCCGTAGTGGCACATTGTGCACGCGTAGGTGTAGAACTTGGCGCTGATATAGTCAAAGTAGTATACACAGGTTCTGTAGAAAGTTTCATGCCTGTGGTTCAAGGTTGTTGCGTGCCTGTGGTTATTGCTGGCGGCGAAAAAATGGATTCTACCCGTGATATTTTACAAATGGCATACGATTCCGTACAAGCAGGCGGCGCAGGGCTTTCCATTGGGCGCAATGTTTTCCAACATCCTGACCGCATCAATTTAGTACGTGCTTTAGGCGCCATTGTGCATGAAAATGTCCAAGTGGAAGATGCTCTTGCTATGATGACTCAAGCACATCAAGGAGCTAAATAACATGGCGTCTGTATGGTTCAAAAGTGTCCCCATGTGCAAAGAAGATGTGACTCTTGCACTGGAATCGGGAGTGGACGGGCTTATTGTACCCGCAGAACATGTGCAAAGCGTGGCAGGTCTTGCCCGCGGTATTGTGGTCAGCGCTGAAGAAATGCCTTCAAAGCTTTTACAAAAAAAAGAAGATGAAGAAGCTTTCGTTGCCGCAGTGCAAAAAGGCAAAAAATGGGTCTTAGCCGCTGGCTGGGAAATTATCCCCATGGAAAATATTTTAGCGCAATGCGACTTTGTGGCGGCAGAAGCCAGAAATCTTGACGAAGCGCGTCTTGCCGCAGGAGTGCTAGAACGCGGCGTTAACA
Source organism: uncultured Desulfovibrionaceae bacterium (assembly GCA_964369335.1). Classification (GTDB taxonomy): domain Bacteria; phylum Desulfobacterota; class Desulfovibrionia; order Desulfovibrionales; family Desulfovibrionaceae; genus CAYJAD01. Next base: position 8,193 of record CAYJFR010000002.1, read on the forward strand.
CTGTCGTACTATTACCAGAAGCTTTAGGCGACATGAAAGCCATTGTGAAAGAATTGAAGCTTTCGCAAGGCACTATGGCCTTACAAGAAGCTGTTATCACTAAGGTACAATCCATAGGGCTTGGGCATCGCGTATGTGTGGACACCTTATCTCTTTTGCAAAAAGGTCAAGGCATGCTTGTGGGTAATTCCAGCGCTTTCAGCTTTCTTGTGCATGGGGAAACGGAGCACAATGAATATGTGGCGGCGCGTCCTTTTCGCGTTAATGCCGGTGCTGTGCATGCCTATGCGCAATTACCGCAGGATAAAACAACCTATCTTGGCGAGTTACGCGCCGGAGAAAATGTGCTTATAGTGCATGCCAACGGCAATACCTCGCTGGCGGCTGTGGGGCGTGTGAAAATAGAAGTGCGTCCCATGTTGCTTATTGAGGCTAAAATCCCCGCCCCTCAAGGCAGTACGGAAGATATTGTAGGCACGGTATTTTTACAAAATGCGGAAACCATACGCTTGACCAAGCCTGGCGGCGAGCCTGTGAGTGTGGTCAATCTCAAGCCAGGTGATGTGGTGTTGTGTCATACAGATATAGCAGGGCGTCACTTTGGTATGCGTATTGCTGAAGAAATCCAAGAGGTGTAAGTGTTATGAGTGAAAAAACGACAACACAGCGTCTTATGGATGTACGACAAGAAATCGATGCCGTAGACCAAGAGCTTTTGCACATGCTCAATAAGCGCGCCATGCTGAGTTTAGAAGTGGGACGCATTAAAGCCGCCGAAAATGGAACCAATCCTCGTGTTCTTGGCGGTGCTATTTTTAAACCAGAGCGTGAGCACCAAGTGCTTGCCAATCTTGAAGCAGGCAATACAGGTCCTTTACCGCACGCCCATGTGCGCACCATTTGGCGCGAGATTTTTTCTTCTTCACGGGCTTTGCAAAAGCCGCAAAAAGTGGCCTACCTTGGACCAGAAGGGACATTTTCTTATTTTGCCGGTGTGGAATACTTGGGAAAAAGCGTGGATATGTGCCCTTTTTCCAACTTTCACGACTTATTCCGCGCTGTGTATGACGGGCGGTGCCAGCTGGGAGTAGTTCCTTTAGAAAATTCTTTAGAGGGCACTGTGGGGCAATGCTTTGACCTCTTTTATAATTTTTCTGTGTCCATCCAAGCAGAATTACTTTTGCATATCAGCCATTCCTTGCTCAGTCATGGTAAATCTTTGAATGATATTACCCATGTATATTCACATCCGCAGGCTTTGGCACAGTGTGATGTGTGGTTGCGCGCCCATGTGCCGTGGGCGGAATTAGTACCGGCAGAATCCACCGCCGCCGCCGCAAGACGCGCTGCGGAAAATCCCCAATACGCTGCCATAGGTAATATTACTTTGGCAGATTTACACTCCTTCACTGTGCTTGCCTCTTCCATAGAGTCCAGTGTGGATAATTGGACGCGCTTTGTTATCATTGCACCGCAAGAAGAAAAAGGCTTGGCGGCGCCTAAACCTCTGACGGAAGAAACACAAGACTCTCCAAGAGAAGGCGTGAGCTTGCCTAAGAAAACCTCATTGCTTTTCACGCTCATTGATAAGCCTGGTTCTTTATCCACTGTGCTCTCAGCCTTTGCCCAATACGGGGTGAATATGCGCAAGTTAGAATCGCGTCCTTTGCGCCTTTCTAGCGGCGAGTGCTGGCGTTATGTGTTTTTTGCGGATTTGGAGTGTGATTTGCTAGAAACTCAGTATGCCATATTGGTGCATGAAATTCAAAGTATGTGCAATTCATTCCGTATACTTGGGGCATATCCTTCGGCAGTGCCTCATGTGACCAATGTGACCCAAAAAGAAGAGGGAGAAACTTCATGTTAACGGTACAAGCTTCTGCATCAAAATCCATTTCGCACAGAACCCTTATGGGCGCCGCCCTCACACAAGGCGTTTCCACTGTGCATAATGTGCTTATGAGCCGTGATATTCAGTGTACTATGGCAGTACTCACCTCTGCTGGAGCGCAATTTGAGCCTTTGGAAGACGCACAACAAACAGCAGGCACAGGGGCTTTTGTAGTCACAGGCATGGGCGCGTGTGCCAATTCTGCTCATTATGAACAAGACGCCATTTCTTGCGACATGCACGAATCAGGTACATCATGCCGTCTGCTTACAGGTATTTTAAGTACGTGTGCTGGACGCTTTCGTATTCATGGCGCGCCGCGTATGCATGAGCGTCCCATACAAGCCTTGACCCAAGCTTTAACTCAATTGGGCGTTTCCATCACCTTTGAAGACAAGGCTGGCTATCCCCCCCTTATTTTAGAAGGAGGCGACTTTCAACAAGATCATATTACCATGGACAGTGACGCTTCTAGTCAATACCTTTCTGGCTTGCTTTTGGCGGCGCCGCGCTCTTCTCGTGGGCTTGTTATCACCCTTGGAGGCAAAAAAGTTGTTTCTTGGCCATATGTAGGCTTAACTTTACAAACCCTTGAAGATTTTAATATTTCTTTCCATGTGGAAGTAAAAGAAGGGCAAGCTTGGAAAAAAGTAGACTGGCGTTTGCTTACAGAAGCTGTCCCACATGCCACGCGTTTTTGTATTGAGCCTAGTCAGTATGCTGTGGGTGATTACATAGTAGAAGGAGATTGGTCGGGCGCGTCTTATCTTGTAGCCGCAGGTGCTTTGGGAAAAAATGCGGTGTGCGTGCAGGGCTTGCGCCAAGATTCCTTGCAAGGGGATAAGGCTATCATGGATATTTTACAGCGTATGGGCGGCGTTTTTGCATGGCAAGAGCAAGGTCTGTGCGTGCAGCCTTCTGCTTTGCAGGGTATTGAGGTAGATATGGGCTATTGCCCTGACCTTGTGCCTACGGTGGCTGTTATGGCAGCCTTTGCCAAGGGTGTCACCACCATAACCAATTGTGCGCATTTACGCATTAAAGAATCAGACCGCATTGCGGCGCCAGCGGCAGAATTGCGTAAATTGGGCGTGCAAGTGGAAGAATTGGACGACGGTTTACGTATTCACGGTTTGGGACAAGTACCCACCATTGACCCTGCATGTGTGTTTAGCACTCATAATGACCATCGTATGGCCATGAGCTTGGCATTATTGTCTTTGCATGGGCAAAAAATACAACTTGACGATGCTAAGGTTGTGGAAAAGTCCTTTCCGCATTTTTGGCATGTCTGGAGTCAATTAGATGCCTAAAAATATTGTCATTGTGGGAAGTAAGGGACGCATGGGAGCATACTTTTTGCGCCGCTTGAAAAAGCTTGACTATACAGTAAGCGGCATTGATATGCCCCTTACTGAGGATGTGTTTCGCACAGCCTGTGCCAAGGCGCATATGGTTTTGCTTTGCATCCCCGCGCACGCCATGCAAAACGTGCTTGAAAAAATGACACCTCATATGCCCAAGCACTGCGTTTTAGCCGATATAACGTCGGTTAAAGTGCAGGCTTTGGCATGTATGAAAAAATATTGGTCTGGTGCCGTTGTGGGCACACATCCGCTTTTTGGCAATAAGCCACAACGCGGGCATGATTTGCCTGTAACCATTGTTCCTGCAGAAAATACCGCTGAAGAGCCTGTTCTTTTTGTGGAAAAGCTCTTTACGGATTTAGGCTGTCGTGTGTTTCGAGCCAGCGCTGAACAACATGATAAAGCCATGGCTGCCATTCAAAACTTGAATTTTATTACTTCATTGGCATATTTTGCTGCGCTGTCTCAAGATGAAGAATTGCTTCCCTTTTTGACGCCTTCTTTTAAACGTCGTCAAGATGCGGCGCATAAACTTCTTACGGAAGACGCCGAGCTTTTTGCCGGCTTATATGAAGCCAATCCTTACAGTCAGCAACTTGTGCGTAAATACGGAACCATGCTTAATATAGCCGCTGCGGGGGATATTGACTTGCTTGTTAACAAAGCCGCTTGGTGGTGGGAATAGTAATAAAAATTTCCATAAAAAAAGATCACTCTTTTGCTCAGGCTGCTGACTAACCCTCAAAAAGTGAGGTTTTATCAGCAGCCTGGGCTTTTTTTATGCTAGAAAAAGTCTTGAAAAACATAAAACAAATTCATGACTTTTTCTTGTAACATATCAAAAAATTTAACTTTTTTCAAAAAAGCGCTTGATTTTTATTTTCCCTTCCAGTACAGTCTTTTCAACGGATACAGCTTTTTTACGAAACACAAACAAGACCGTTTTTAGGAAGATATTTCCCAATGTAAAAAAACTCCGTCTTTTGAACTTTAGGCACCATACGCTATTATGGTATTTCGTCATAACACTTATGCTTTCAAGATAAAGGCATAAGACATTCCTGGAGGGTATAATATGTTTTCACGTATCATTATAACTCTTGCACTTACTTTGTCCTTGGCAACTCCAGCTTTTGCAGAATTTACTGGTATATATGCTGGCGGAAAATTCATCGATTCCTATCAAACCCAATGGGGCGGCGGTCGCTTAGACGGTACGACTTCACAAAATACCATAGGCTTGGGCTTCTTTGTTGGATATGATTTCTACGCCAATTCTGACACCCCTGTACGTGCAGAATTAGAATACGCCTTCCGTTCAGAATTTAAAAATGAAGGCAACTATCGCGTAGGAACTTCTGTTGTGAATAATAAAATGGATTCCAACATGCACACCTTACTTGCCAATGCTTATTATGATTTTTATAATGAATCCATATTCACCCCTTATATAGGTGTAGGTATTGGTATGGCTTTCATTGACGGGCACAATGAGCTTAACGTGGGCGGAGTGCATTACAGCGAAGAAGTAGATGATACTGTATTCGCTTGGCAAGCTGGCGCTGGTGTAGGCGTTGCCATTACCGACAGAGTCACTGCTGACCTTGGCTATCGTTACCTTGGTACAAGCACAGTGAATTCTGAAATCGCTGGCGGCGACGTCAAGACCGACCTCAGCTCACATGAATTTAGTGTAGGTATTCGCTTCGGATTCTAAAAGAAAAAATAATAGTGATTTAAGGGAAAGGTCATCCTTTTCCTTAAATCACCGTCAAAGTCCATCTTTTTTATAAAGAATGGACTTTTTTATGCTTTTTACATGTAGCGTCAAAAAGGAAATGGCTGTGCGAAGTGCTTTTTTTAACCAAGCCCAAAATTGTTCAATCTTATTTAGAGATAAGCCCTAGTTAACATTTTTGTAAGCCAAGGTTCCATAACTTTTGCTCCCTTCTTGTTTAAATGCATACTATCGTAGAAAAGCGCATCCTCTAAAGGTCCCTTTTGCCAAGGGATAAAATGTGCGCCAGTTTCTTTTGCTATTTTATTCATATCATTAATAAAGAACTCTCTATACTCAGAAAAAAAAGTCTGATACATAGAGCCTACAGGAAGCTCCACAAAATAAACAGATATTCCTTTAGAAATAAAACTTTTTGCAGCTGTGGCAAGTAAGTGTACACTGCCGCTTCTATTTCCTTCTTTTTCCATATAGTATTCAGATTGAGTGAAGTATTTTTGTAAATTCTTTTTGGTATTTTCAGATGTCCAATATGGACCAAGTCTAGTAGAGAGCCATTTTATATGCTCCATAAAAGTATAGTAAGCTTTTTCTAACTCTAACTTAGGAAAACTGATAAATCCGTTATAAATATGCGCAAGAGGGTTTAAGTTTTTCATATTCTTAAGCGCATCATAATTGCTATACCTAAGATTTTCCATGGGAGCATATTTATAAAAATAAGTATGCGCTTCTTGGCTAGGCAACAAAGTAATGCGTACGTCACCAGTTTTAAGCCAGCCAGAGATTATTTGATGATGGTAGTCTCGTGCATAAACTTGTGCAGGTTGTAAAAATATAAAAGCTGTACCAGAAGGCTTAGCAAGACTTGCTAAGCGCAATATGTCAAATAAATTTTGTGTAGGAAAATATCCGCGTACTAAGCTTTCTTCAATATTTTTTGGAGGGATATAAGGAGAAAAGAGGTCAACGACAGGAGACCCCCCAATAATATATATATGTTCTTCATCTTCAGAAGCTGAGTACATATTATAGGCGGCATGCAAAGCAGCTTCTTGTCCTCTTTCAATAGGAATTTTAGACCAAGAACCCACCGTAGATACAATAAATGTATTTATATTCGTATGAAAAGTAATCACAAGTGCAAGCTGAATAAGAAAAAATACAATGGAAAGCGGTATAATTTTCTTTAAAGTCATTACTGATTCCTATAGTGTAAAAAACAATCGCGCAGTAAAGTATAAGGTTCTGTGAAATTATCAAAAGCTACAAAAATAAACACAGAAGAAACAAAGCTCAGGACAAAAAGGGATCCGCCAACCTTTAATACTATTTTACCTACAGATGAACGCTGCATTTGGGTAAAGTATCTTGTTCCTCGTAGCATCGTATAAGCGTTCAAGGCTGTGCCGTGGCATAAAGCCCATATAAGCCAATTCCATGATATATGATGCCACATTCCTACTACAAGCATACTTGCATATGCGGCAAGCCAAGGTTTTCTTGTTTTTATAAGTGTAGGAAAAAAAACATAGTCTCGAGTCCAGTTTGAAAGCGACATATGCCACCGTTGCCAAAACTGAGAAATATTCGTAGCGAGTAAGGGGCGTTGAAAGTTTTCTACAGTACTGAAACCAAAAAAGCGCGCAAGGGCTTTACTCAGTTCAGTATAAAGCATTAAATCCAGATAGGCATGCAAAAAGCCACCTGCACCAAAAATAAACAGTGAAAGAATACTTTTTACTTCTCTAGCAGCGGTAAGTGCGTAGGTATAAGTAAAGGTGTGCATATAGTTATCAATCAGCACTAATTTCAAAAAAAGGAAAAAGAAAAATGCAGAGCATGCTTTTAGTATCTTACTATGATTGGGAGTGCTATCCACAATTTTCAATTCGTGAAAACGCATAATGGGACCAGCAGCCAAAATAGGAGGGAAAAATATCCATGTTATATAATTTAGCGTGTCGAAGTGTATATAACTCTTATTTCCCTTATACACTTCTACCATAAATGATATAATTCTAAAAAGATAGTAGGATGAACCAAAGAAAGAAATGGAAAATGCCGCAGTACTATTTGCTGTGGGAGCGACAGTTTTTATGGTAAGCAGCAAAGTTAGCGTGCAAAAAAAAGCTATTATAAAAAGTTTTTTATTCGTAGCTATTTTTTTTGACAGTATAAAAGTGACTAAAGCAAGTACAGATAATAAAATAAAAGACCAAATATCAAGAACTGCTAAGATGATTACACCAGAAGCAATTAAAAAAAGGCGACGAATATGCTCTGTTTGTTGTGCTACATAGTAACAAGTAAGAAGTCCTATACATGTAGCAAATATCCAAGGGAGAGCAGTATGCACTGCAAAAAATTCTGTAAAACTCACAATACTACTCTTAGCGTAATTTTATTTGTTACTATATCTTATCTATTTTAATAGATAATTAAATTACAGTATTTTATCAAAAGTATTTAACTCTGAAGCAAGACGCTTTCTATCTACTTTCATAGATTGTGTGAAATAAAATTCTGGAACTGTGTAATAATAGTGCGGTAATTCATATTTTTCCATTTTTTCACGCAATTTTTCCATAATTTCTTTTCGGGAACATGTATATGTTTGTAAAGCCACCAAAGAAATTAAATTGCCTAAAGCTTCATTATAAGTACTGACAAGTATCAAATCGTCAGTATGCAGTATATTTTTAATTTTTGTTTCTAAATATTTTAAGTTAATCTTATTGCCTAAAACTTTAATTTCATCATTAGAGCGACCCACAAGGTATACTTTATCATCTTCAGTGAATACTATATCACCAGAATCATGGCGTTTTTGTGAAGGGCAATATGTTCCGTTAATGATGTAGCCGTCAAATAGATATTTTGAATCCACAAAAATTTTTTCATCTTCAATAATAGGTGTATAACCATCTATGGCTGAACCTAAGTCTCCGGTGTATGTAGAATCATTTTCTATGGTATTGATAAAAAATCTTCCTGCTACCTCAGCGAGCCCATAGGCAATAAAGAGTTTCGCTTGAGGGAATTTGTTTAGTATGCCATTTGCCGCACTTTTTGAAAGTACATCTCCAGAAGAAAAGAAATAATTGGGTGCATGCGCTTGTGGCAGTACAGTAATGGCATTTGTTATGTGCACAGGAGAGCCCATTACTCCAAGTGTTTTATATTGGCTGGCAACGTTAGAAAGTTCTTTCAAGTTGGAAAAATCGTCAAAAATAAGCAGGGAGTCACTCATCCAGTGGCATAAAAAGTGTGAAATAGCACTTACAAGATAAGGAGAAAGCCAAGTTATATTCACTTGACTTTCTTTAAATTGTATTTTTTTCAGTACGCTTGACGCATTTATTATAAAATTATCAAAATTATGTACAATTCCTTTGGGAATTCCTGTACTACCTGAAGAAAAAACTATGATGTTTCCACGAGGAATAGATGTTTTTACAAAGTGGGGATTTTCTTCTATTTTTATACTATTGTCTTGCGGAGTAAGAATTTTTGCAGCATATGTAATAGGATGCCCTGTTCCATGAAAGAAATCTCTATTGGGAACAAGCACTCTGTTTCCTTGCTTAATCAATGCTATTAGATAGGCATAAAATATTACAGGGTGCATAGTGTTCAACAAAATAAACTCTTCTTTGTTCCATGTTGCTTCATTTTCAAGAAGAGTTTTTTCTGCACGGTCTACTTCTTGGATAAAGTCTGCTTGGCTCCATACTTTTCCTTGAAATGAGAGAAGTGGCTTAGAAGAATCAGCGTGGCAAACAAGTTGATGCATATTATTCACCTAATTTCATTTCTATATAATCAGCAACTTTATTTATTGAACCTAGTGTATCAAGGCTAATGCTGAAAGGATCTACAGAAACAGAAAAGTTACTTTCCATAAAAACTATAATATGCAAGACATTAAGAGAATCAAGAAATCCTTCTGCAAAAATTTCTTGATCATCGCTATTTACTGCAGCCCCTGCGAGTGTTTCCACTTCTTTACGGAGCAGTGTTTTTATTTCTTCTCGTGCGTACATATTAAAACCCCATATATCTAAAAGATTTAAATGCATTGTCTTTTGAAAGTATAATCAAGAGTACTAGCCAATATAATATGGATAAACCACACGCTATAGCTATATAGGTGAATTGCTTCCAGAGTTTATTTTGGTTGAGTGTGCATAAAAAAGTTGATTTAACTTTTTTCATCATATCCATCTGCCACATAGTTTGTAGGTGCGCCGTTGATTAATTTTCTACCAAGTACGATGGTTTGCGCTTGTGCAATCACACTGTCAAAATTACTTTCATATATTTTTTGACTGTTAAATAAAGCTACCTCTAAGGAAGGCAATAAAATAGTATTATGGCGTATATAGGATGTTACAACCTTAATATTGTGGAGTTTGTTAACATTCGCTTGAATTTCATTTACGAGTAATGATATAATTGCATTATTGCTTAGCTGGTAATCATCTCGGCGTATAGCTCTAGTCCTCTCCATAAACATTTGGTATCTATTGATAATTGCATCATTAGAGTTCACACCCACAATAATAAAAAGATCTGCTCGTGAAATTTTTTCATAGTTTTTTATAATACAGTCATCTTCTTTTTTTATTATGCAATGGTATTGCCTAGCATCATGAGATTTTCCAAGTTTTGGACAGCTATCACATGCAAGGCAACTTGTAATATTACCTTGTATTAGTTCTATTATTTCAACATTATGTTTATTTTTCAGCGGTTCAAGATATGAATCTACTATAGCGTGATATTTTCTTTCTGCTGTATCCATAGTCATGAGCACGCAAATATTAAGTGCTGGTGCAGGGAGAGTGCTTGCCATTCCTTGGGAAATAAGCTGGCTTGTATAGGTGTTTTTTTTTCCAACTTCATAACAGCGTTCAAGTCCCCAAGAGTCCTCTAGGGCTTTTGCCTTGTTCCCAGCAACTACCGTACCACCATACTGTGAGGTGCTTGGGCCATTACCCACAGCCATAGCGGATTGTGACAAAGCGTTCATGAGGGTATATATACACGCTGTCTCCTGACCACCGTTACGTTTTGCGCCAATGGAGAGGGAGCCCATAACTTTATTTTTTAGTAGATCATTTTCAGCGGCCCACTCATAAAACATACCAACGAGGCTTGACTGATCGCCAAAATACGTAGGGGTGCTTATAATAACGCCTTGCGCTTTATTGAGCCGTTGCGTAAGGATTAGATTTTTTTCTTTTTTTATATTAGAGTTGGCAACAAGTTGTGTGTTATTGCTTGAGATGGAAAAAAAACTTCGCAGTGAGAGTATATCTATATCTGCCCCTTCTTGTCTGGCTGCAAATAAAGCAAAAGCAAGGGCTATATCAGAATTGGCAAAGAGTATTTGGGTATCAGAGATAGATTTTTTTAGCTCTTCTTTTGACTTACTTGTGTAAATACATGTAAGTAAAGCATCTAAATGTGTATGCTTGGAACGAATTGAACCTGAAATTCCAAGTATAGTTTGACTCATAATAACCTCATTTTAGAGAACATGTATATAATATTAATGTTTCAAATAAGCAATTTCGTGCCTTACGGTGTTATATGAAACTTGGTTGATGGATTTATTATGCTATGATAATGCTCTATCTCTCTATTTTACCATATCCAGGTGAAAAAGATTCAGTTGAGAATGCTACACTTTCTTGCCATGTGCAGGTGTCAACTGCTATAATACTTGTAGGTAAAATACTGAACCGCCTAATAACTAAACCAGTTTTTAGCCGTAGGCAAGCTTTAATTTCGTGCGCACTTGTGTGTAAAACGCCCGCTTTTGTTTCGTCAGGCATCCAAAAAAGACCGTCCTTTTCAAAATTATTTTGTTCTTCTCCTTTGGGGCATGGGGCAAAGTGAGCGGCGGTGCTTCTATAAGCGTTACGCATGGTGGGGTGAGGTGTGTAGAGTCCCGTTCCGGAGTCTTTAATGATATCTTGTCCGCAGACAGTGAGTTCAATACCTAATCTATCGTTATGAGCGTGCCCACCATTTCCATTCTGGCCATTACTTCCTGCATTAAAGAGCGCGTATACATATTTTGAGCGATAAATATGTATATTGGCGTCAGGGTAATGTAGCCAAGCTCCGTTTTCTGTAAGGTCGATGTCCTGTTTTGCAGTATAGAGAATATACTGTTCTTCATGCATTGGAGCAGAATGAACAGGCGCTTCACAAAAGCGTGGTGCAAAAGTAGGCTTTTCAAATTGTGGAATGGGGGCGTTTTTATGTAGTGATTGTATCAATGATGCTTCTAGAGCAAAGCCTTGTTCATGAAGTAGCGGGTCTTTAAATAAACCAGCAGACATTCCTATAACACCTCGATGGTCAAGCATATTTTCATCGAAGAAAGGTTCATTGCTTTGGGCATAAGAAGCTATGGCTTGAGTATAGCCTTGCAAATTGCTGTAAGCTTGCTCTGCTTCTAAAGATGAAATCCAATGGCCTTCTACGGTTAAGCGGAAAAAACGCCCTGAATCATTATCGCCCAACTGTGGTGAAGATCCATCAGGTTTTCGCATTTGCGCGGTGAATAAAGCCGCATGATGTAATTTTTTCCAGACATGTTCTTCTAGAAGGTATGTGCCGCTTTTTTTATGTATAGCACTTGTTAAGCGTTGCGGCCAATTCGTGCTTAATAAAGGGTCTTCAGGAAGATACTTTTTTGAGATATTTTGCAATCTTTCGAGGCGGTGTAAAGGCAGACCGCTTAATAAGGCAGCAGCGCTGAGTGCCATTTCAAGGCTGAGACGATGATAAAAGGTAGAACCTTCAAAGTTTACTCCATCATCATAAAATTGTTTATCTATTTCGCTGTTGAGTTGGTCTGCAGCAAAAGCAAGCCATGCGTCAGTTTCACTTGTCGCTTCTAAGCTTGCTGCCACAAATGCAAGTCCACACACATTAGAAAGATAATGATTAGAGGTGAGCACAGACCACCATTCTAAATTATGCGCAATATAATGCCCATGCCTGCGTAAGATTTGCCCCATTTCTCTTTTAAAATGCATATCTATAGCTTCAAGCTCCTCTTTTTGTCTAAAGAGGGTATATGCTAAAGCCATATTCGCTGCGCGTATGGCAACATCCATAGTGCACGCCCATTGCGCGCCAAGGCGAGGCGGGTTGGCAGCGGCAAAGTCTAAAACTTGATTTCTAAACTCGTGAGCAAGCATATTTGCTGTGTGGTCATTGCTTGCAAGCGCTGTAAAAGCCATCTGAGGTAAATGTTGGAGCCGGCCAATTTCCCAAGGGATTTTAATATCGGCGCCCATATGTTTTCCTACGGGCTGTTGCTTTGCCCAGTGCCCTTCATCAAAGCGAAAACCACTTTTCACATCTCTTTGCCAGTCTATAAACGCATAATCTTTTTGCGTTATGAGACTACGTAGGCGCAAAGTTTCTGCTTTGTGTGCTGAAGGAAGATGTGTTAGCGCATTGGTATGCGCTGTAGTATAGATGTGTCCATTGACACCAACAGGGGGGGAATTACCGTCCCAACACACCCAACCAGAACCCAATAAATCAAAACGGTGTGCACACCACAGAGAGCAGAGCTTTGCAGTTGTATTTACAGCTTCTTTATATTGTATTGTATCCACAGAACATAAAGGGTCTCCTATGGTTGCTGGCATAGGCTGTAAGGGCGTGTTAATATTTTCTTGTTTTTCAGCGCGCGCTTTCTGCCATTCTTTAAGCTTAGATTGCAACTTTATTTTTATTTTATGCATACTTTCGCGTGGAGGAAGAGTGCATAATTTATAACCGTAATGGAGGATTTTTTTTATATGTGTTTTCATTTTTTTCCTGTTCGTTATGATTAAATCAGCGGGTTTAAGCTGCTAAATGAGGGGGTTTATATTTGATTTATAAAGTAAATGGTAAAAGCTTGGCGTGTGAAATATAAAAGGGTATTTGCAGCCTTCATACTTCAATTTAGTCACCAAAAAGATTCGCTGTGATTTTATGGTAATAATAAGTATACGTAGCGAAACCTTATGCTTAATAGGTATTTATATAAGCTAAGGGCGTTAGTCAAGAAAAAAGCCTTTGAACAGGTGGGGTATGATTTTATATCTGCTTGAATTATTATATTACGATACTAAAAATTATCAGAGAAATAGTCTTATAATTATATTATATAGTTATATTCATTTTTGCAATATACAATGATTTCAAAAAAAGTTCGGCCAGTTTTCTCCAGTAAAGTACCGGAAAAACTGGCCGTTTAATTTCACCCTAGGGCTTTTTCCCTTGTCTGCTTGACAGGGGACATGCCAAATAGAGGGGCTTTATGACAGTGAATTAACCACCAACATTCAAGTTTACTTGTTGTACAAGGATAGTCATATCATTGTCATCGTTTTTGTATTCTTTGTATTCAACACCGTTCAATGTATGTGAATCTCCAGCAGTCCACTTCTCACTCTGTTCATTGAGTGATTGGTCATCGAACATACCGCCATTGTCTTCATAGAGCTTTTGTAAAGCATCAGCGTCGCTAATATTACCACCGAACATAATAATTTCGGTATTGGTAATATTTCCATTGTTGAGCAGGCCTTTGACTTCTTCTATATTAGCTGCAGCGGCAAGGAGTATGTCCATACCGTCGCCACCGTCTACCAACACATCATTGATATTAATGTTGTCCAATTCGTTTTGGGTGAATAGATCAAGTTTAATGATGTCATTACCCTTACCACCAAGGATTTGCTTGTCGGTGATTTCAGCAAAGATAATGTCATCGCCGTCGCCACCGTCGATGAAGTCAATGCCTTCACCGCCAGTAAGGGTGTCATTACCTATGCCACCATTGAGAATGTCATCACCGTCGCCACCGTCAAGAATATCATTACCTTTGCCACCGCCAAGATAATCATTGCCTCTGCCGCCGTCGATGGTGTCGTTACCTTGACCACCGGCAAGATGGTCATCACCGTTACCGCCATTGATGGTGTCGCGACCGTCGCCACCAAATAAGGTATCATTATAGATGCTGCCTTTCATGGTGTCGTTTCCGTCACCGCCGTGAGCATTGGCACTACCACCTATATAACCTGAGAAGTCTATGGTGTCGTTTGTTTTACCAAAGGCAAAGTTTTCTACATTTTTAAAGTTTACGTCAACGCCCTGAATACCTGTCATTCCGCCGCCTGCTTGGAAAACATAAGTATTGTTTTCAACACCTATATTTGTGAGCTTTACAGTGTCATAACCCTCGCCGCCATCAATAGCATTACTGCCAAAACCTTGGCCGGAAATAGCGCCATTAATATGGAGGAAATCATCTCCGTCATGGAGGTTAACAATATGCGAGTACACTCCTGAAGTTTTAGCAATCATGGCATTGGTACCGTCTCCTATACGTATGACATCGTTAGTGTCTTTGCCATGGATAGTTTCACCAGATATACCTTTTGCTTCGAAGGCTTCATAGGTCTCTTTGATTTTAGGGTTCATGTCTGTATTGTATCTATCTGTATTCAATGTGACAGATACATCAGAGTTAGAAATGGAGCCATCAGCGTCATAGACTTTTACAGTCATGGTAGTGGTGGTGGGGTTTTTGAACATTTCTAAGCTATATGTGCCGTTGTCGTTTATGGTGATTTTACCAAGGCCGGCAATGGCTGTTTCTTGACCTACTTCTACCCTAACACCATTGATGTCATACGCGCCTTTACCGTCAGCTCCAAAATCAGCTGAAATAGTACCGGTATATAAGTTGCTAGTGCCAAATGGGGTTGAGGTGTCGAGAACTTCTACATCAGAAGGTACATCGTCGCTGATGTTTGCCTCAATAGTGCCTTCAATGGTGTTGCCATTTTCTAAGGACATGGAGACAGTAAAGTCATCGTCAAGTTCCCTATCCGCAGAGTGATCTAAACCGCCATCTTTAGGAGTATAGGTATAGGTGAGCTCACCAGTAGCTTTATCATAACCTGTAACGAGAACACTACCATATATACCTTCAGCTGCAGCATTGGTAAGCGTACCGTCAGCATTTACAACGACAGTGTCACCAATCTTGATTTCCTTAAAGTCATGCTTGCCAAAGAGTAATGTTTTCTCTTCAGAAGCTTGACCATCAAGGCTTTCTGTCACGTTGACTACAGAAGGTGTTTCTATTTCTGTTACAGTAGGTTGATGAACATTAACATTGACTGTAACTGTATCAATATCACCGTCGCTGTCTTTTGCTTGTAAGGTAATCTCAAGGTCTTCGGGCAATGCTTTGTATTGCAATACTACCCACTGTTGACTATCGCTTGTATAGCGTAGGCAAAAAGCAATCTTACCATCTGCGTCATAGCCATTGATTTCTGTTTCTGAGGTGTACTGCAACTTATAGCTTTCAGTACCAATGATGAGATTTTCAACAGCCGTTGTGTGCGCATTTACAAAAGGAGGAATATCAGTGCCGTTAATGCTTGCAAAGCTGACTTCAACACCTTCTGCCGTATCAGCGCCGTTCCAATCAAGGAAGCCCTTGGCATGAGTTCCATAACCTCCTGCAGAAGGGATGGCGTCATGTGCCATGCCATAGTCATGGATAGCGTCTGTAGCATCAATGGCGGTGTCATAAGCGCCACCTACAATCTTCAAATCTATGCCATCATCAACTATATCTACTTTAATGCTTGCTTCAGAGTCTCTGCCTTCAAAGTCAGTAATAGTCACTTCAAAGTTTTCTACACCTTGAGCAGTGTCGCCTGAAGTGCTGTGGTCATAAGGTTTGGTTTGTGTGTACGTGTATTTGATGCTGCCATTGGTGTATACACCGTCACTATTTTTAGAGCCCATGTCCACTGCATCAATGGTCAAATAACCATTAGAGCCTTCAATCTGTGATACAGGTTTGCCATCACTATCAGTAATAACAGGCTTGCCGTTGTCATCAACAGTTATGGTGAAAGTTTTTCCAGAAATAGTAATGGTCAGCGCGCTTTGCCCTGTACCAAACTCATCTGTCATATTTGTGTTAAAAGCAAAGCTTCCTTGTGCTTGTGCCAATGCATCCGCAGGAGCAGATGTAGATGGCTGAGTTTCATCATTATTATCTTTAGTAGCTGCATCTGCGTCGTATGTAGTGAGCACTTTTTCGGTAGCATCTGTAAATTCTGGAGGCTCATTTTCACCTTTAACAGTGACAATAACTTCCTTAGAATCCCAAGCGCCTTTTTCGTCTTGCACGTAAACGGTGAAGCTTTCAGTACGGGTTTCGCCTTTGTTGAGCTCTTGCACCTTTTCGTATAAAGCAAGAGCAGCAAGGTAGTCAGCATTACTTTCGTCATCTCCATAATCAGCAGGGTCAGGCTTGGAGAATAAGGTATAAGTATACTCTCCAGTATCTGCATCAATGGTGAAGGTGCCGTACTCGCCCACTTGGCTAGTGTTACCATCTACACCGTCAGGATGATTCAGATCTTCGGTAATATCCGTGTCAAGCCCTTGCTCGCCATAGTGCTCAAGAAGCGCTTTGGCAATTTCGTCTGCTGTACCTGTCTGAAGTTGTTCGATTAACTGCAAATAGATATTTACTTCTTGGTAGCCAAGGTTGATGAGAAGCTCACCAGCAAGGCCAGCGTTCAAGATACCAGAACCATTAAGTTCTTCATCTGCACTCGCAAGTGCTTTTACAATGCTCTCAAGGTCAGCTTTAAGACCGTTAAGCTCAGTTTCGAGGGGGTCAATTTGGTCTTGTAAGTCTTTATTGACTCCAGCATCTAACTCAGCTTGTTCGTTATTAACGGCATCTTGTTCTTTATTAATTTCAGAATTTTTGTCAGCTATATCCTGTTTAGCGTCCGCAATGTCTTGTTTAGCGTCCTCAATATCTTGTTTAGCCTGATCAATCTGTTCTTGTATGAGATCTTTTTCGTCATCACTTTGGGCTTCATTAAGCTTTGCGTACAGACCTGTATCAAATCTATCGACTCGACTATCAACACCAAGATAATCTTCAAGATCAGCTAAGGCTTTATACAGCCCTGTAGCCTCTTGGGTAACAAATCCCCAAGATTTTTCCTCTTCAACACCAAGTGTATTTGTAAGGTCTTGAAGCTCTGCCTTAAGCTTATCAAGTTCAGTGCTGTCAGCCTTTTGCTTTTGTGCATCTAAGATATCGATTGCATTTTGCTTGTCTATAATAGCAGTTTCTGTAGTACCTTTTTCTTCTGTCTTTGCAGCGATAGTTTCTTCAAGTTCTGCTTTTCTTTCTACTTTTGCTTGAAGACCTGGGTTTTTAGCATACACAGCGTCTACTTTAGCTTGAAGGCTGTCCACGAGGGGCTGCACTATGGCATCAGCATTGTTATTAAGGTACTCTTCCAAAGTGATTTTGCTTTGTGGACCTGCTATAACGCTGAAAGAAAGCTTATCACCAAGTGTTCCTGAAGAATCAGGGTCAGTGGCAGAAATTGTTCCCTTGATACTACCTTCTTCTTCGCTGATAGCAACTTCAAGCTTTTCTTCTGAATCAAAGGTAGGCTTATCATTGCTGCCTGTAACAGTGATTTCAAACTCTGTTTCGCTGGACTGACCAAACTTGTCATAGGCTGTGATAGTAAAGCTGTCCTTGGCAGTTTCGTCCTCATTTAATGCTTGGGTGTCTGCATTGTCATTGTTTAAGGTATACTCATAGCTACCGTCGGCATGCATAACAAGGGTTCCGTATTCACCCTCAATGGTTTGAGTAATGGAGCCTTTGACAATGTTTAAGAGAGCTTCCACATTGACGGTATCGGTCACAAGGTCACCTAAAAGACCGATGATGGAGTTAATATCTGTAGAACCGTCAAGAATACCTTGTACATTTAAGCCAGTGCTGATGAGGTCAACAATATTGCCAATGCTGTCAGCAGAAAGACCAAGATCACCAATATTTGCCATAAGTGAACTTGTAAGACCCTCTACATCAAAGCCAAGGGCTGCGCCTGGAGCAATGATAAGCGGAGCGCCGTCGTCGTCACTGCCTATCTTTCCAGAGGCAGTACTGTCGCCTTCTTTGGTCAAGTTAGGGGAGAAATTAGCATCATCTTCAAGCTGCTTGGCAAGTTCAGCTTTAAGGTCATTTTCAAGTTCTTCTTGCAGTTCGTCAATCATTTTTGTGACTATACCACTTATAGTTGGAAAGTCTTTCAGTGAGTCTTCTACTGCGTCTTTAATAGGATCTGCAATATTACCAATAACACCACCGAGGGCATCACCAGTGAAACCTGCTATGACATCGCCGCCGTGTCCAGCTTCGGTTACATGAACATCAGAACCCTCATGAAGATTGAGTTCAGGCGCGTCATTGGTGCCTTTTACGGTAACGGTGATATTTTGGCTGTCCCAAGCGCCGTTTTCATCTTTAACGGAGATGGTGAAGTTTTCTGTGGGCAGAGCGTCGTCATTATCGTCGCGATGTTGCAATGCCACATAGGCAAGGGCTGTGTCCACATTGTCTTTGGCTTCATCCCAAGTATATAATGTGTAGGTATACTCACCACTTTCAGGGTCAATGACCATTTTACCATACAAACCGTATACTACGTCATTACCTTCGGCATCTGTGCCTTTTTCGCCGTACTTAATGCCATCAAGGTCGTTGATTTTATCCAAAACAGGATTGCTTAAATCATCGCCAAGAGCTTTGTACAGTTCAGAGAACACATCGCTGTTGAGTATGTCATGGAGGGGGCTGTTGCTGTCCACATTGGTAAGGTCGAGGAACTTGTCCACAAGAGCCTCTAAGGTTGCATTGCCAAGCTCAGGACGTGTCACATTGAGGTCGTATTCAAGTGTTGCGGTTTCACCTGCATCAACATCGGTGCCAGAGAATGTACCTGTGATAGAGTTAGCTGTATTACCTGTATTTTCGGTAATTTCACGAGCAATATCAGCATCTTTACCGTCAATAAGGAGATTAGGCTTGTCGTTAGTGCCTTCTACAGTGAGTGTGACTGTAACACTGTCTGTGCCCACGGAATAACCATCGCCTTGGTCATCAGAAACATTAAATTCAAACTTTACGAATTCTTTGTCACCTTCATTGAGGCTGTCTGCTTTGTCTTGGTCAACAACAAAGATATAGCCTCCTGTTGCTGAATTTAAGTACAAGGTACCGTAAGGGCTCTCTAAAGTAGAATCATAAGAGAAGACATCAAGGTCAGCGGCATCGCCTAAAATGCTGAAGTCGCCTACAAGGTCTTTGAGGGTAAGGTCACCAGAAGTATTGTCGCCACCAGTAACACTGAAAGTGAGTTTTTCAACGTCAATATCGGTGGCTATAATTAGACCGGCAGCGGCAGGCTTGCCAGGGTCAAGGACGTTTTCAGCATTACCAATACCATGACCAGCTTCTGTTACAAGCATATCATTGGCAAAGCCGATAACAGGGGCGTCATTGGAGCCTTTAACGGTGACAGTCACTTGTTGTGCATCCCATGCGCCGTTATTGTCTTTTACATAGACAGTGAAGTTTTCTGTGGGAAGAGCTGTGTCGTTGTCGTCACGAATTTGCAAAGCCCAGAAAGCGGCTTCTGTGATGGGGCCAAGCTCTTTGGCTTCTTCTTCAGTATATAAAGTATAGGTATACTCACCGTCGGCATCAATGACCATTTTACCGTAAAGACCGTTGACTTCTGCGCCTTCGGTGGGAAGCTTAGCAAAAGATTCAAATGCTTCTGCGGTAATTTCACCAATCATCTCAAGAATTTCATCATTAAATTCAACGCCAAGTTTTGTCAAAATGCTCTCAGTAGTATCTGCGAGATTGAATTCCGGACGTGCATAGCCTACGCTGAAAGTGTGTGTGTCACCTGTGTCGCTGTCTGTAAAGCTTGCTTGACCTGACATAGAGTCTGCAAAACCTGCTTCGCTCACATGTGGATTTTCAAAGCTGTCTGTCACAGTGAGGGTGCTTTGAGATACTTCTAAGATAGGCTTGTCGTTGGTGCCCTTAATGGTGAGATCTAAATTCATATCAGCAGAATTTATTTCAGAATCACCCTTGGCAGAGGTAACGCCGCTGTCGTCGGTGACTGTCAGCTTAATGGAAATATCTGCGTCCTTGCCTTCTGGAAGTGCATTGATGAATTCACTGTCATTGTTGAGCGTGAATTCGTATGTATAGTCGTTGCTTAAAAGATTTGAGAGATTGTCAGCAGAAGTAAAGACAAGTGTTCCTATGTAGTCACTGGGCTCTGTGGTGGAGATATTACCGTTAGCGTCCACATAGTAGGTTGTGCTTACTGTGATTTCTGTGCCGTTAGAGGAGAGAGTCAGCTTGTCTGTCAAATCTATATCGCTGAGCTTAATAGTGCCAGATGCGATACTATCGCCGGCAAAAGGCGCGTTGGGAGATTGTGCTTCTTTAGAGCTGTCACCGTCGCCCACACCAGCTTCTTGCAAGAAAGTATCCATAGGGGTGATGGAAATTTCTGGGGTGTCGTTGGTGCCATTAACGGTCACAGTCATAGGTTTGGCAGTCCACGCGCCGTGCTGATCTTTCACATAGACAGTGAATTTTTCCACATGGCTTTCACCCTCAGCAAGGGCTTGTTGCGCTGTGGTGTATAGCTCATAGGTGTATTCACCTGTGGTCTTATCAATGGTTAAAGAACCAAAGAGTCCTATAGCAACATGGTCTGCTATAAGAATACCGTCTTCGGAATTTGGGAAGTTGAGAGCGTTTTCTGCATGCCCTGCACTCACAGCAAAGCTAAAGCTATCGCCGTCAATATCGCTGCCTATGGCTGTACCAGAAATGCTCTTATGGTCTTCACCTATAACGAGGTTGCCATTGTCGGCTATATCGTCTTTATTGGCATCTAAAACCAAGGTAGGCTTGTCATTGCTGCCTTTAACGGTGAAAGTTAAGTCTGCGCTGTTAGAGGCTTTATCGTCTTTAACGGTGAGCTGAAGTGTAATATCTCGTGTGTCATCCTTGGCAATACCATTGATAGTAGCACTGTCATTGTTCAAGGTGAATGTGTAGTCGTGGGTTCCGCGACCTGTACCGCTAAAAGTGATAGTACCCACATAGTCACTTGGTGCAGTTGTGCTTAATGCGCCATTGGCATCTACATAGTATGTTATATTTGCAACAATGGTGGTAGCTCCTACAGACAGAGCTATGCTGTCATTAGTGTCCACATCGTTTAAGGTGATGCTTCCTGTGGCAGTAGGATCAGCGTCAGGGGCTTCTGCGTTAGGAAGCTGTACGGTCAGTTGGAACATCCCTTTGCCGATAGTTTTTTCAGAGCCTACACCTTCTTCTTGAAGATTGCTGTCTAATGGGGTCACGATGATAGTGGGGGCGTCATTAATGCCTGTAACTTTTACATCAACTTGCTTGGAAGTCCACGCACCATGAGAATCTTTAACATAAAGAGTGAAAGTATCGTTGTTTGGACCATCGGTGTCGTCAAGGGCTTGGAAAGCAGCGTTGCTTTTGTCAACGGTGTAGGTATATTCTCCGTTGGCGTCGATTTCAAGGGTACCATACTTACCTACAATGGAAGAGTTGGCGCCATTGGTGGCAAAAGTTATGCTTCCTGGTAAGGCGGCAGTGGGGTCGGTAATGCCGTCGACAGTGCTGTCGGCATTGCCCACAGCATAAGAGAAGCTAGCGTCGCTGTCTGGGTCAAAAACATCTTTAAGCGTTGTGCTGTTGGTGAAGGCTTCATGGGCAGCAAAGAGATTACCGTCTACTGCAAGGTCATTGATATCAAAGGTAGGTCTGTCGTTGGTACCTAGGATGTTGAAAGCAAAGTTGAAAGATGTAACGTTACCCAAAGAGTCGGTGATGGTACCGCTAAAGCTTTCAACACCGCTTGCACCAGCGCTCAGAGCTTGAGTGTCTGTGTCATTATTGTTCAGCTCATAGGTGAAAGAGCCGTCGGCGTTTAATGTAATTCTGCCGTATGTGCCTTGTCCATCACCATTGAGAGCATAGGTAAGGGAATCACCGTTAATGTCTGAAGCGTTAAGCTGACCGCGTAAAAGGGGAAAGCCTTGTTCTTCTGCGTTGGGGAAATTGGGGTCTGCGCTAAGACCGTGCTCTTTTAGCTCGCCAAAAAAGGTGACGCTGTCCAGAGAGGGAGGAAGATTGGCACCATCGGGAAAATCAGCAAGAATAGGATTATCTGCGGTAATAACAAAACCATTGATTTCAGCATTACCTAAAGCGTCTACAGCGCCGTCAAAAAGCTCTCCGCCAATGGTGCCTACAATGGTACCGCCGCTGGTGGGAGCGGCAGCAGCAGGACCAGCAGCTGGCATAAGGGTTTCATCTAGGCCGGCAAAGAATGCCTCACCGTCGATTTCTGCACCACTAATAACAAAGGTGGGCATATTTTCGGCATTATACGCTACGTAAAAGTCTGTTAAAACAATGCTTGAGCCATCGTCAAAAGACATGACAAGATTGTCTTCAGCACGAGTCAGTGTGGCATCGCCAGAGTCAAACTCAAAGACTAAACGATCTTCAGCGTTGGGGGTGAGGGCAACAGTTCCTGCTTCTGGTTTTTTCAATAAAATGTCGGCCATGATATATCCTTAATTTTTGTTTGTTTATAGGCAATAACGTACAACAAAAGACCTGCCTACAGTAAGCACAAAAAAGCACGCACCAAGGCGTACTGAATATGTAAATGGGGGTATAAGGCGTCTTGTCCACAAACAAGGTGTCAAGGCGACGAGGAAAAAATCCTCAGGCTTGGTAGCCCTCAAGCTCATAACGTAGAGCCTATGATAATTTAGGAGCATTCATGTGCAGTGAACACTCACACGCAAAAATACATGCGTGTATTAGGGATATATGTTTTAACTCTCCTTGTCAATATACTATGTGTTGTTTTCTATATATATTTTTTATTTACATGTATCTAAGTATATTGTTTACTCTTTTAAATCATAGTAAAAAACTATTATTCATACAAATGAGAAGCTTTTTTTGAGCATAAATTTTGTGATGCAAAAAAAGCTTCTTATATTCAAGAAAAAGAGAAATTTCTATTGCGCAAAAAATTTTCTTCCGATAAGAAGATTGTTATAAATATAACAATCCTCTCTATTTGTGGTGGCATTACATGAGGGTAGAGGCTGCTCGTTTGTTTTACACATTATTAAGGAGAATGTATGGCGACAATACCTGAGTGCACTTCAGGCAACGTTTTATTCTTTCTGTGTGGCATTGCTTTCTTGCTGTATGGCACTGTGAAGGCATATCAGAACCGAAACGCGTATCAAAAGCTTCTTGCTTGGGGTGCTTTGGCCGATGTGGGCTTTATCTGCATGGCATTGGCGGTGGCTCAAGGCGTGGCGAGTACAGGGGCTTTTGTTTTTGCGCTGTTCCAATGTGTGGCGCGTGGATTGGCCTTTTCGGCATATGCCGCTTTGGGTAAAAGCTGTATAAAATTAGGGCTTGCACCCTTACAAGGCAATGCCGACTCTCTTGCTAAAGCTACGAAACAAAATCCCTTGGCGGCAACGTTTTTTACTTTAGGCATGTTGGCAGCTGTAGGTGGTTCGCCCTTTCTTGTACCAGAAGGGCGTTTTTTTATGGCGCAGGGCATGGTGACCGCTGATTTTATAGGGCATATACCGGCGCTGTTATTGGTGGCTTTGTGCACGACAATTTTTGTTTGGTTGCACTTAAAAGCCGTACGCACGGTATATTTAAAACACACCTCTGATGCAGCTTGCTCAAAAGACTCCTGTATACATATACGCCATTTGGGAAGTATGGACGCATGGGCGGTGCTTTTTGCGGTATTGGTAGCCGTTTTGGGGCTGACGCGTAGCCCCGTATCAGATTATTTTGCGCAAATGGTGGGCGTCTCCTTGGAGCATGCCACAACGCATATGGTCTTTGTGGTGCTTTTTGTGGGTGCTTTTGTGACGGCTCTTTTGGGTATGACAAAAGTGGCCTATGCAGAAAAGTCCTCTGTTATTGTTATGGCTTTGGCTGTGCTGTGTGTGCTTTGTATGGAAGATATAAGCGCCGTGGGCAGAGTTTTCGCCCTTCTTATTACAAGCATGGGGCTTGTGGTAACAGTGTATTCCATAGGCTATATGGCGCATGGGCATAGGCTTGTATCATATTATTTCTTTTTATTGCTGACCTTTGCCGCTCTTGTGGGCATTGTGACAACAGCTCATGCAGGCGCTTTTCATGGCTATTGGGAGCTTATGACCTTTGCCTCTTTCTTCCTTGTGGTACACGAAAGAACAGGATTTGGCGCGCAAGCTGTGTTGGATGCAGGACATAAGTATTACCTTATGTGCGCAGGCGGCGCTGTATTTATGTTGGTGGGCTTGGTCATGCTTGGCGGCGGCGAAGCTTCTTTGACTGCCATAGCCACAGTGACACAAAACATGCCCTCTTTTACTTTGAAAGTGGCGCTGATGCTGACTTTAGCTGGATTTGCCGTTAAAGCTGGTCTTGTACCTTTGCAATCGTGGCTTCCCGATGCTCACCCCGCGGCGCCGTCTTCCGTGTCTGGTCCATTGTCGGGTGTTATCACTAAATTGGGTATTTTTGGTATTATTACTATACTTTTAGGCTATGCAGGCCCAGCGGCTTTGGTGCAGTCAGGGCAAGTGCAAAGTGATTCCCCGTATATTTCTTGGATAGGCTATAATCTCAGCTTCTTGGGGGGTATTACCCTTATTTATGGTGAGCTTATGGCTTTGCGCCAAGACGATATTAAACGTCTTTTGGCTTACTCCACCTTGGGGCAAATCGGTGAAGTGGTCTTAGTGTTAGGGCTTGGAACTTTCCTTTCTACGGTGGCAGCCCTCACCCACGTCATAAATCACGCCATCATGAAAGATTTACTCTTCCTCTGTGCGGGAGCACTTATCTTGCGCACGGGAAGCCGTACCTTGAACGATTTACGCGGCCTTGGAAGCTGTATGCCCTTCACTGTAGGCTGTATGGCTGTGGGGCTCATTGCCATCATGGGCTTACCGCCCTTTGCTGGATTCATAGGCAAGTATCTTATGATTCAAGCCGCCATCAACTCAGGGCATTGGCTTATGGCTGTGCTTATTTTGGCAGGCTCTTTAGTGGGAGCTGTATATTATACACGTATTTTACGTGTGTTGATTTTTGAAAAACGCCCTGCGCATCTCTCCTTACAAAAGGCAGATAGACGCGAACAAGGCCCCATGTGTATAGCTTTAGGATTCTTGGCGGCTTTGTGTGTGTTGCTTGGCGTATACCCACAATTAACACAAGAACTTGTGGTAGCGGCGGCGGGGCAATATTTTAGTGTCACTGCATACGCTGTGATAACCCTTGAAAGTATGTATGTTTCTTGGCCTGTGTACGTACTTGTGCCCATGCTAGGCGCTATAGCTCCCTACCTCTTGCGCCAAAACAGGCAAGAGGCCGGGCGCGTCACCGTGGGCATATTATTGCTGACAGCCTTGCTTGTACTTTTGTTTGGTCAAGACATGGATACTCTTTCCTTCGGTTTTGCTGTTATAGTGCCTCTTATGGGCGCCTTAAATATGCTCTATGCCTTGGGATATATGGAGCACAGCCATACGCAATGGCGTTTTTATGCTTTCTTTTTGGCCATGTGTTCTGGCTTGATAGGGCTTGCCTCAGCAGAATACTTGTTCTCTTTCTTCTTATTTTGGGAAATTATGAGCTCATGGGCTTTGTATTTTACCATTGCTCATGAGGGCACAAAGGACAGTTTGGCTGAAGCCTTTAAGTACTTTATTTTCAATTTAGCTGGGGCTGGCTGTATTTTCCTCGGCGTGTGTTTCTTAGGAGCATATACTCCCTTAGTGGCTGTGACAGACACACTCACAGCGCAAACCTTGACAACGCTTTCCAGTAGCTTGGGAGGTTTTGGCATGGTGGGCTACGGGCTTTTAGCCTTGGGCTTTGTTATGAAAGCGGCACAATTGCCTTTCCGTATTGACTGGCAAATGCACCCTGCCTTAGCGCCTACGCCTGTGTCTGGTTTTATTTCCTCAGTACTGTTAAAGAGCGCTCTTTTAGGATTGATGAAGCTCTTTATTATTGTAGGGGGCGGCTTAACGCTTTTGAAGGTGGTCATGCCCGAAAGTCTGCAAACGGTGCAAAGCCTTGTTATGTGGATTGGCGGTATAACCGTTGTTATGGCGGCAACCCAAGCCCTTATGAGCAGTAACTTAAAGTTGATATTCATCTATTCTACGGTAAGCCAAATTGGTTATATGGTGCTGGCTGTGGCTGTTGGCACAAGCCTTGGCTATGCGGGTGGGCTTTTGCATGTGGTAAACCATGTGTTCTTTAAGGATTTGCTCTTCCTTATGTGCGGTGTGCTTATGTTCCAAAGTCATAAGGACAGCTTACAAGAGCTGGGCGGCATAGGTTATAAAATGCCCTTTACGCTGACCATGTTTGCCATTGCGGGTCTTTCTGTGGTGGGCATACCGCCTACCAGCGGCTTTACTTCCAAGTGGATTATTTATCACGCCCTTATGCAAGAAAATCAACCTTTCTTGGCGCTACTTTCCCTTGTGGGCAGTGTGATCACTTTAGCATATATAGCCAAATTCTTACACGCCGCCTTTATGGGACAACCGGGGCCGCATTTAGACCATATAGAAGACGCTTCGCCCGTCATGCGTATTCCCATGACTATTCTTGCCGCTGGTTGTATCCTCTTGGGTATTTTCCCGGGGCTTATGTTGCAACCCATTAATATGGTGCTTACGGAATACGGCTT
>CAYJFR010000003.1:0-14512 GCA_964369335.1 uncultured Desulfovibrionaceae bacterium
TACAATTACAACGCGAACTTGACAAATTGAACCTCACCCTTGGTGGTATCAAGGACATGGATCGTTTGCCACAAATCGCTTTTATCATCGATCCACATCGCGAAGACATCGCTGTGAAAGAATGCCGCAAGCTTGGTATTCCCATTGTTGCTGTAACTGACACCAACTGCGATCCTGACGTGATTGATTATATTATTCCTGGTAACGACGACGCTATCCGCGCCATTAAGCTTTTTGTGACTGCTTTTGCTGAAGCATGCCAAGAAGGCGAGGCCATGAATAAAGACGGTAAGGATGCAGAAGCTGAATTGAAAAAAGCTGCTGCTAAACTTGACATTCCCATGGACGCTCCTGCCGAAGCTGCACAAGCTGACGCTGAGTAATTAAGGAGAGATGATAATGGCCGCTATTACTGCACAAATGGTGAAAGAACTGCGCGACAAAACCGGCGCAGGTATGATGGATTGCAAAAAAGCTTTGCAAGAAAATGACGCTGACATTGAAAAGTCTCTCGACTGGCTTCGCCAAAAAGGCATAGCTAAGGCTGCAAAGAAAGTAGGTCGTGCTACTTCTGAAGGTCTTGTAACTGTTGCCACTGCTGGCAATGTTACTGCTATGGGCTCTTTGTGCTGCGAAACTGACTTCGTAGCTCGTGGTGATCAATTCACCGCTTTTGCAAATTCTGTATCTCAGCTTGTTCTTGATAAGAACCCTGCTGACGTGCCTGCTCTTGAAGCTCTTCTTGGCGACGAATTGCAAAACCAAATTGCTATCATTGGCGAAAACATGACCCTTGGTGCTTTTGCTCGTTATGAATTAGCTGCTACCAGCGCTGTGGGCGTGTATGTGCATGCTAACAACAAGCTTGGCGTTATGGTAGAACTTGCTTGCGGTAAAGAAGAAAGCGCTAAGAATGACGTAGTTGCTGCTCTTGCTAAAAATATTGCTATGCAAATTGCTGCTGCCAATCCTTTGGCTGTTGACCCATCCACTCTTGACGCTGATACCATTGAGCGTGAGCGTGAAGTATATCGCCAAAAAGCTACCGATGAAGGCAAGCCTGCTAACATCGTAGAAAAGATTGTTGAAGGCGCTGTAAAGAAATACTACAAAGAAGTGTGCTTGCTTGAGCAACCTTTCATCCGTGATGACAAAAAGACCATTGCTGATGTTGTTCGTGAAGCCGGTAAAGAAGTGGCTGACACCTTGACAGTTGTTCGCTTCAGCCGCATTCAATTGGGCGCTGAATAGTTTTTGCGCTGAATGAATATACTGAGCCCCTTGCCTTTTGGTGAGGGGCTTTTTTTTGTACTGTTCAAGCATTCAAGTAGGATATAAAATATAAAAAATATGTTGACAAGGAGTTAATAAAATATTATGGGGGAAGTAAACCTTAACCTAGGAGGCTACTGTATGAAAAAATGTAAATGGTCGATTTTGGCTGTAATTCTTACCATGATGTTTATGGTGACACCTGCCACAGCTAAAGGCGATATGAGTGGCTTTTATGTGGGATTAAAATTTATTGACTCCATCCAAGGGCATTGGACCGATGTGAAAGGCACCAACGATGATATTGGTGGCTGGGGCAATACCGTTGGTGGTGCTCTTTTTGTGGGTTATGATTTTTATTATAAGTTTGACGTGCCTGTTCGTACAGAAATCGAATATGCTTTACGTTCTGATTGGACAGGAAATGACACCCTTCACGTAACTGGTGGCTGGATAGATGTAGATACAAAAGTTAATGTACAAACCTTACTTTTTAATGTGTATTATGATTTCCGCAACAGTACCAAGTTTACTCCTTATGTGGGCGCTGGTATTGGTTTAGCTTTTTCACAAAGCTATGCGACGACTGACGCTTTTCTATCCAATGGCACACCTGTAGTTCATTATTCTGGTAGTGGCTACAGTACAAATTTCGCATGGCAAGTGGGTGCAGGTGTGTCCTATGCTATTAGCGACAATGTGTCTGCCGACCTTGGCTATCGCTACTTAGGTTTGAATTTTGACAATGATGATATTTCTTCCAGTCATAGCGGTGCCCATGAATTTAGCTTAGGTCTTCGTATTACTTTCTAGATAGCGTCGACACAAGTATTTTTTAAGCCCTTTTTCTTGCGGGAAAGAGGGCTTTTCTTATTTTTGTCTGTCTAAAACACGCAAAGCCACAGCTTCGTGAATGTGCGTATGGGCTATATGAGGTGAATTTTCTAGGTCTGCAATGGTGCGCGCAAGACGTAGAATGCGTGTGTAAGAGCGTGCAGAAAGCCCAAGACCGCGTACAACACGTTCTAAGGCGGCGGCGCTTTTATTGTCAAGGGTGCAATGCTCTTCAAGAAGCTTTCCCGAAAGCATGGCATTACAAAGGCATGAGGTATGAGCGTAGCGCGCTGTTTGTCGTTCTCTGGCGGCAAGGACACGCTCACGCATGACGGATGACGGCGTGTTTTGGCTGTGCTCAGTGCGCAGTTCTTCGTAAGGAACGGCGGGCACTTCAATATGAAGGTCAATACGGTCTAAAAGCGGGCCTGAAAGCTTACTGGCGTATTTGCTGATACTTTGCGGTGAGCATGTGCATGTGTGCGTATTATCTCCATAATAACCGCAAGGGCAAGGATTCATGGCGGCAACAAGCATGCAAGCGGCGGGAAAGGTGAATGATTGGGCGGTGCGTGCAATGTGGACGACGCCGTCTTCAAGAGGCTGGCGTAAAACTTCCAAAGCCACCTTTTTATATTCTGGCAATTCGTCCAAAAAAAGAACACCGCGGTGAGCCAGAGAAACTTCACCCGGACGCGGAATACTGCTTCCGCCCACGAGAGCCTTGTCAGAAATGGTATGGTGCGGCGCGCGAAAGGGGCGTGTTTGTATAAGCCCTGCATGGGGTGAAAGCTTGCCTGCCACACTGTAAATTTTGGTGACTTCGAGGGATTCTTCAAAGGAAAGAGGCGGTAAGATGGTGGGAAGGCGCTGGGCAAGCATGGTTTTCCCACTGCCGGGAGGGCCTATGAGTAAGATGTTATGCCCACCTGCCGCCGCAATTTCTAAAGCGCGTTTAGCCACATGTTGCCCTTTGACTTCTGCAAAATCTACAGTATAGGCTTGGTGTTGTGAAAGGGGAATGGGGTTTACGGGAATACGTTCTACTTTTCCTGTGAGCAGCGCTACGCATTCCAAAAGGTTTTGAGGAGCAAGGACGCAGATATTTTGTACAATGGCGCTTTCCTGAGCATTTTCTGGCGCTACAAATATACCTTGGGCGTGTTCGTTACGGGCAAGGATAGCGAGGGAAATAGCACCTGTGACGGGCTTGAGCTTACCATCTAAGGATAGCTCAGCGCTGAAAAACCAGCCGTGTAAGCTTTCGGGAGGGATGACTCCAGCGGCGGCTAAAAGCCCAAGGGCGAGGGGGAGGTCGTAACCTGCTCCTGCTTTACGTCTGTCAGCAGGAGCGAGATTTACCGTAATACGAGCAGGGGGAAAAGTGAAACCACAGGCGCGAAGGGCGGAGAAAACGCGCTCTTTAGATTCGCGCACCGCCTCTCCTGCAAGCCCCACCATGAAAAAGGCGGGCATGCCCTTACGCACCATGTCAATTTCGATGTCCACACGCAGCGCGTCAACGCCGTGTAAACTTCCGCTGCTCAGGTGCACAAACACTATTCAACAGCCTTAGCGAATCGACCAAAGCGAATGTTGTCTAAGCCGTCAGCAGACCAATAAATACGCCATGCCTTACCGTACATGGCTGATTTTTTGACTGTTCCCCAATAGCGTGAGTCTTGAGAATTGTCGCGATTGTCGCCAAGCATAAAATATTCTCCCTCAGGCACGGTAAAGGGGCCAAAGTTATCGCGTGTAGGATAAATGCCGTGGGGGTCAGAGTTGCGAGTATAGGCTTCTGTAACGGGCTCACCATTACGGAAAAATTTCTTATCACGTATTTCTATAACATCACCTGGCACACCTACCACACGTTTAATATAGTCTAAAGAGGGGTCTTTAGGATATTCAAAAACCACAACGTCACCGTATTGCGGGTCATCGCCCTCTATGAGGTAGCTGTGTGTAAAGGGAATTTTTACACCGTAAGAAAATTTGCTCACAAGCAGGTGATCGCCCACTAAGAGGGTTTGCAACATGGACTCAGAGGGGATTTTAAAGGCTTGCACTATAAATGTACGAATAAATAGAGCCAAAAAAAGCGCTATAATAAGGGCTTCAGCGTATTCACGAAACATAGATTTCTTGGGTTTGTCAGAGTTTTTTTCTTTGTTAAACATGATAATTTTTCCATTGTATTAAAGATTCTAAGATGTGGCTTACTATGCCGTACTTTGTTTGTAAGTCAAGTGTTTTGTGCTTTTATGGGTGTTGAAAAAGGGAAAAGGTTTTTGTGAGTAATAGGCGCGTCTTTGAGCCTTTTTTCCATAAAAAAACCACCGAAGCCTTACGACCTCGGTGGTTTGCTGTAGTAAAAAATTTATTGGGCTGGAGCCAAACTTTGTACTGCGTCTAGAATAGGCATACCCGGTGTACACACAATGTTAATGGGCAAAGATTGAGGAGCCGCTATGCTTGCCATGGACAATGCCATAAGCGGGGTGGGCTCTTCAAGATTCAGTAAAGCACTGAGTGTACCTGGTGCGTGCACGCATTGCAATATGGCTTCGTATTGAGCCGTGGAGAGTACTCCACGCAAGCCCATAAGCTCTTTTTCCACCATGGAAGAGCCCAGTTCATAGGCGCTTTGTAAAGGTAGAGAGCTTCTGGAGGCAAGTTCTCTTAACATGCGCGCTGTAAACCCTGAATCTTGATAAGAGAGCTGTGCCTTTTGTACTGCTAGTTGTGCTAAAAGAGCCTGTAAAACTGTTTCATCAGCTTCGGTTGTCATAACAGTGGCAAAGCTTTTTAAAGGAAGAACAGCATCCAAATCAAACTTGACTGTGCCTAAATCCTTAATACCAAAAGAAGCCGAGAGATCGCTATTATTGGGTGTTGTCAGCATTTTTCCTTGAACATTTGTAGATACTTGTAAGCTTTTTGTGCCAAGGATATCACTGAGAAGCTTTTGTAAGTGAGCCGTTTCTGGTAAAGTGGGCAATGTTACTGCAAGGTCTTTAATATCCAGTGCAAAGTCAAGATTGGTGGCCTTGATGGCGTCATACTTCGCTGTTAAATTAAAAGTACCTAAACTAAAAAGATCTGTGGTTTCCTTGTCTTGTGCTTTTTGAATGGAAATATCTCTGAAAGAAAGAGCAGGCTTTGCCCCATTGGCAAAGTAATTGTGTAAGTGTTGTTCAAATTCTTTTTCCGCAGCACCACCTAAGGGCTTTTTCGTTGCTTGAATGGCATAATTTAGTAAAAATGTGACAAAGCTATTTGAAGGCATGTCTATGCTGCCTACTTCTACAGAAGCAATCTTTGTATGTATTTCTTCATTTGCAACATTTTCATCTGTGAGCACAGCGCTGATATTTTGCATAGAGCTGGTGCCAATGCTTTGCGGTGTAATACCGTTAATGGTCGTCTGCTGTACAAGGCTTTTGGAACTGATACCTTCAAAAGAGGAGGCGCTTTGAGAGTTTCTCATGGTAATGGAATCTACATACAAATCAAGCATGGCCGCCATAAAGTCGTTGGTAGCATGAGAAGCTAGGAGACGAGGAAGATTTTGCTTCCATCCCACAATGAGCATTTCCTCTGTTTTGGAACTTACCTCTTCTCCGTAGACTGTATAGGAAGAAGCGAAGTCGTCAACGATAATTTCTTGAGCCACAAGAGGATGCTCTGCTGCTGCATCATCAAGAGCTTCAGTGTTAGGACGTATCAAGGTAATGCGTTCAGCACTAAAACGTCCATTTTCTACGTGAGGGATGGAACCAGCAAGACCATAAATATCAAGAACCTCTTCCTCGTAGTCGTATTTCACTTCTGTTACTTGGAAGCTATTGTCTCGAAGTGTTTTTGTGACAAAACGTTCTGTTTGTTTTTCAAGAACGTATGCAGCTGTTATGGGAGTAGCTATGGCAACAGTAACAATGACACCAAGTATAAAATTGCGCTGAATCATACATTCTCCTAAAGGTGCAAGTTGACAAATATCAGAAAGTTTAAAGTTTGCTTTTTAAACGTTAACACTGTGCTGATGGTAATTTTTGCATGTGCCTGTATGTTTGTCAATGGATTCTCGAAATTTTACGTCATAAAGACTATGCACTGCAAAACGCTTTATTGAAGAGTATATTGTGTCTTGGAGGGAAGCAATAAAATATTTTGTTTTTTCTTTTGAAGTGTGTTTTAACCTTGGAAGCTTACGATGTAATGAGTAATTTTTAAGGAGTTATTATGAAAAACTGGACAAAATTCCACACTATGTGGACTATGTCTCTTTTTGGAACAGCTGTGGGGGCGGGAGTGCTTTTTCTCCCTATTCAAGCAGGGGCAGGGGGAATTTTACCTCTTATTATCATGACCTTACTGGTGGGACCTATGACCTATTTATCCCACCGCGCTCTTTCACGCTTTGTGCTGGCTTCTTCTAAGCCTGGCAGCGATATTACAGAAGTTGTGGAAGAATTTTTCGGCAAAAGAGCGGGATTTTTGGTAACAATACTCTATTTCTTTGCTATTTTTCCCATTTTGCTTATTTATGGTGTGGGGATTACCAACAGCGTTTCTTCCTTTATGGTTAATCAATTTGGTATGGAAGAACCTTCACGCGCTTTACTTGCCATTGTTTTGAATGCGGGCATGGTAGGAGTATTGCTTTTGGGTGAAAAGCCTGCTGTGAAGGCTACAGAGCTTTTGGTGTACCCCCTATGTGTTATGCTCTTGGTACTTTCTTTGGCATTGATTCCGCACTGGTCTACAGATATTTTTTCTGCTGCAGGGGAAGGTTCAAGTTTGTGGATGACGTTTTTCCTGACAATTCCTGTGCTTGTTTTTTCCTTTAACCATTCGCCGGCTATTTCTTCTTTTGCTCTGGCTGCGCAAAAGGAATATCCTGAAAATGCCGTACAACAAAGCGATCGCGTTCTTTATTGGACTTCGGCAAGCTTGCTCTTTTTTGTCATGTTCTTTGTGTATAGTTGCTTGCTTTGTCTCACTCACGCAGATTTGGCACAGGCAAAGGCGCAAAATATCAGTATTGTGTCATATTTAGCCAATAAATTGGACAGTCCTTTTATTTCGTGGTTTGCGCCGCCCATCAGTATTCTTGCCATTGGTTCTTCTTTCTTTGGGCATTATTTAGGAGCGCGTGAAGGCTTGCGTGGTATCTTAATAAAGAGCATGCGCAGTCAAGGAAAAGAGCCTAATGTAAAAACTATTAATCTCTTTATTCCTATCTTTTTCTTAACATCGCTTATTATTGTGGCCATTGCCAACCCAAGCATTATTGATTTGATTTCTTCCTTGGGGGGGCCCATTATTGCCTTAATTCTTTTTATTATGCCCATGTACGCCATTTACAAAGTGCCTGCCATGCGCCCTTATGCTAAACAATGGACAAATATTTTTGTGATTGTTATGGGGCTTTTTGCCATCAGCGGGCTTGTATATTCTTTATTGTAAAGACAGTGTTATAATTAGCTTATTGTATGAAAAAAGGGAGAAAAATTTTCTCCCTTTTTTGTATTATTGCTTTTTCTGTAACCAGAAAGCTAGCGTGCTGTAGAGCAGTTCTGGAGAAATGGGTTTGGTTATATGGTCATTCATGCCGTATTCCAAACTTTTTTCTTTATCGCCTGCCATGGCATGGGCAGACATGGCGATAACAGGCAAGGTGGCAAATTGTTCTTGTTGGCGAATGGCTTTGGTGGCGCTTAAACCGTCCAGAACAGGCATTTGAATATCCATAAGCACTAAGTCGTATGATTTTTCTTGAAGCATATCAAGAGCTTCTTGCCCATTGTTGGCTGTGTCTAAGGTGTAGCCTACAGCTTGTAACAGCTCTTCGGCAATAATTTGATTAATTTGATTGTCTTCTACCAATAAAAGATGCCCTTGGCGTTTCTCTGCTGTCCCTTGTGTTGGTAATGGTATCTCTATAGGTGTGGGCAAGATACTATGCTCAGACTCGGCAAGGCTGAAGGTTGCGGTGAAAATAAATGTAGATCCCTCACCAAGAGTGCTTTCTACCCAAATGTCTCCTTGCATCATTTCCACAATGCGTTTGGAAATGGCAAGCCCTAAACCTGTGCCGCCGTATTTTCTGGTGACAGAGGTGTCTGCTTGTGTAAAGGCATGAAATAAAGAGTCGGCTTGGCTTTGGCTCAGTCCTATGCCTGTGTCTTGTACGGAAAAGCGACAGCGCACTTCTTTTTCATGGCATGTTGTTTCAATATGTAGATGTACACCGCCTGTACTGGTGAACTTAAGGGCATTGCCCAAAAGGTTGACGAGCACTTGCTTGAGTCGTAAGGGGTCGCCCATAATGTGCATACTGGTGCACTCTTCCTTGCGCATGTAGAAAGAAAGCCCTTTCTTTTCAAATGAATGGCTAAAAAGATTTTCAATTTCGCTACAAAGATCGTGTAGTTTAAAGGGTATCAGCTCCATTTCAAGCTTGCCAGCTTCAATTTTTGAAAAATCCAGAATGTCATTGATAATACGCAAAAGCTCATTGGTGGAGAAAAGGGCTTTTTCTAGATAGTCTGTTTGCGCATCATCCAAGGATGTTTTAGAAAGAATACGCAATAAGCCTAAAATACCATTCATAGGTGTGCGTATTTCGTGGCTCATATTGGCTAAGAATTCACTCTTTGCCTGAGCGCTGTTTTCTGCTGCTTCCTTGGAGAGTTGTATTTTTTGCAGCATGGATTTTGTTTCGCGCAAATCAAGAGCATAGCTGATAAAAAGCTCTTCTGACTCTAAAGGCGCGTGAACAAGGGTCACATCAACGGGTAAAATTTCTCCTGAGGCGCGGATGCTGAGAAATTCAAACTTACTTTTTCCATTACGACGCACTTCAACCAATTTATTTTGCAAAAAGTCAAGGGAGGTTTCTCCATTGTCTTGGTGGAAGGGGAAAACATGTATAAAGTTATTTAAGTACTTTTGTTTTGTCCCATAACCGGAAAGCTCTACAGATATATCATTACAATCTAAAATGTTGAGCTCTGGCGTTAAAAGATTAATGCCAAGCGGTACTCCATTTAAAATTGCCTTGGTGCGTTCTTCTGCCGCGTGGGCTTTTTTCATGCTCTCTTCCACTTCGCGTAAATCTTTCACATAGGCTATGACCATGGGCTTACCTTGGTGTGTGACGCGTGTGGTTATTACTTGTGAAGGCCGTGGGGTGCCGTCTAAGGTTTGCCCCACCCAATAGGTTTCTGATGAGCCATGATCAAGGGTTTTTTGGAGATGGTAGTACATTCTTTCTACAGACACGACTCCATCAGGTTGATGCTCAGGAATAAGTTGTAAAAAATTTGTGATAAATTCATGCCCTTCAGTGAGGTCAAAATGCTGTGCCAAGGCTTTATTGCAGTCCATAAGGGTAAAGTTTTCATCCCAAATAAGAGCGCCAAAGGGGCAGGCGTCCAGCATGAGCTTTGCATTGGCGTGCGCTTCTTGAACTTTTCTTTGTTGCTCTTTTTGTTCACGTAAATCTTTAAGATATACAAGAACCACAACTTCCCCGTCCAAATGACTGCGTATGAGTGTTATTTCAAAAGGAATAAGCTCGCCGCTACGATTGAAACAATACCATTCTGTTTCTACATAGCCTGTTTTTATGGCATCGATAAAGCAATTCATTCCATATTCTACGGAGTTTACACCATTGGGTTGGTACTCAGGATACAGTGATTCCAAACCTTCCAGATAGTCTTGTAATGTATCAAAGCCCAATATGCGCACTATTTCCATACTTGACTGGAGAAGTTTACCTTGATTATTCCAAATTTGAGCCACAAAGGGCATGGTGTCGAGCATAAGGTTCAAGCGCTCGTTATGACGCTCAATTTCCTGCTGAGAAAGGCGCAACTGTTCAACGGTAACAGCGAGAGATTCCTCTAATAATTGCTCTGCGCTGAGGTCAAGAATATATCCTACAAGCCCTTTTTCTTGGCTGCTTGGAACAGTAAACCCTTTTTTCCAATAGAGAATTTTCTTTTCTTGACCTGCAATATTGAGGGTTACGCTAGAATGGGACTCTGTGCCATGTTCGATGAGGTCTAGGGATTCTTTGTGGTGTTTTATGCGATGTTCTGCGGGAATATGTTCCATTTGCAGTATTTGTTTGCCAAGCATAGCCTCTCTTGAGGCGTGGAAAAATTTTTCATAGGCTGTATTAACAACGCAATAATTTGTCTTTTCGTCTTTAGCAAAAAGTGGGGAGGGCAGCGCATCAACAAGAGATTCCATAAAGGCAAGCTTATCACGTGTGGCTTGTAGCTCTGCTTGTAAAGCAGCGTGTTCTTGTGGACAAATGGGCGCGGAATGTGTGGCTGGCTGTTCATTTTTCATAAGACTCTCAGCGTACTCCCCAAGTGAATAAAAGATGAGTAAAAAGTTTTTGGGCTTTTATGCGTATTCACGGTGTGTAATGGACTGCATGAAAATATATTCTTTTTCTAGTGATGACAAGCGAAAAAAATGAGTCTTTTTCTTTAAAAGGTAGCGTAAACTTTGAAATTTTGACCTAGCTTGACAGAGAGTACGACTGTATTGCACACTATGGCGTAATTTCATAGCAGTGACAGTGTCACTCACTTAACAAGCAGTAATGACGAAAGGAAGATAGTATGCCCATTGAAATTTTTAGCATTGGTCCCTTAGAAACAAATTGTTACGTAGTATATAATGAAAGTTCTGCTCTTGTGGTGGATCCAGGAGGGGAGCCTTCTCCTATTTTGGCTTTTTTACAAGAAAAAAAGCTTACATTAGAAGCTGTTTTATTAACACACTTACACTTTGATCATATGTATGGTGTGGCGGATTTACACGCTGCCACTAAGGCGCCTGTGTTTATGCCTGGTGATGACAGCTTTATGCTTGAAACGCAGTATAGCCGCGGGGGCATGTGGGGTTTTCCTGATGTAAAGCCTTTTGAAGCGGAAAATTTAGCTGAAGGGCAACACACTTTTGGCGCTTTGCAAATGGAAGTTATACATACGTCTGGGCATTCTCCCGGAAGTATGTCTTTTTATTTTCCTAAGCTTAACTTGGTATGCACTGGGGATACGCTTTTTTACCGCTCTGTGGGGCGCTCTGATTTGCCTGGCGGAAATTTCGACACATTGGTGCAGTCCATCAAAACAAAGCTTTTTGTTCTTCCCTCAGAAACCATGGTTTACCCTGGACATGGGCCAGAAACAAGCATTGGGGATGAAATGACCAACAATCCCTATTGCGGGTCTTTTGTCAGATAGGAAGATACAAATGCACAGCCCTTGCACTGTAAAAGCTTGCCAAGAAAAAACGGTATATATTTTGGCATGCAGCCCGCGTGTTGGGGGAAATACTGACATGATGGCACAGCAAGCGGCGCAGGGCGTGCGGCAAGCGGGAGGAGAGGCGCAAATACTTTTTTTGCGTGATTATACAATACAGCCTTGCATTGGCTGCGGAGTTTGTTTTTCTCACCCACAACACGCTTGTATATTTGAAAATAAAGACCATGCGGCGCAGCTTTTTGCTCTTTTGGAAGGGGATGCGCCTTTGGTCTTACTCTCACCTATTTATTTTTATCATGTGCCAGCGCACTTAAAAGCTTTTATGGACAGAGCGCAAAAATATTGGGCAAAAAATGCTACAGCACAAGAAGCACAGGGCTTGTCGCCCAGCTCTATAAAAAAATCTTGGGAAAAAAAAGTCACTGTGGGGCTTGTGGCGGCGCGACAACGCGGGGATAATCTCTTTACAGGGACGCTGTTGTCCTTGGGGCTTTTTTTTGATGTATTTCACCGCAGTATACAGGGAAAAAGCCTTTGGATGGGCTATGATGGGCCGCAAGATTTTGCACAAGATACAGAGGCTTGCATGCAAATGCAATCTGTAGGAGCTCAGCTTGCCTCTTGTGTTCATGGTATCATAGAAGGATAATATAATTTTCGTTGTGTCTACATTTGTGGGGAAGCCATGCTTTTTACGCCAAAGATACCACGTTTTTTACAAGCATTTTCTGCGCATTTTTTTGCAGAAAGTCTGTGCCTTGCGTGCCACGCGCCTTTTCTTCCGCCTAGCTCAAAGTCTTCTTTAACTTTACAACATTTTTTTTGTGATATTTGTTTAAAGAGTTTTATTTCTCAAGCTTCTCGTGTATGTGCTTTGTGCGGTGTGACATTGGTATCTCTTCCCAGTGAGGGAGAAATCACAGCGCCAAAAATATGTTTACAATGTATAAAAAAGCCTCCGCTGTGGGACGGGCTGAAATGTTATGCTCCTTATGGCGGTTTATTACAGCAGTTGCTTTTACAGTATAAATATCGCAATAATTCTTCTCTCATCCCTGTATTTTCTCATTTTTTATACGAAGTGAGCGTAACTTTTCCTTCCTGTCATGTGCTTATTCCCATGCCGCGCCATACTAAGCGCTTGATGGTGCAAGGATATAATCAAATGGTAGAGCTGTGCCGTGTTTTGGAAAAAAAGATTGCTATTCCTATGGATATACACGCTTTGTATCGCACGCGTTATACTTTACCTCAAGCGACTTTGCGCAAACAAGAACGGCATACTAACCCTGTAAAAAGCTTTGCTGCCAAGGAAGTGTTAGGGAAAAATGTACTCTTGGTTGATGATGTCATGACCACAGGCGCCACTTTACACCATGCCGCCTTAGCTTTACGTAATGCGGGAGCACTGCAAATTTTTGTGGCGCTTTTGGCAAGGGCAGAGAAATAACTTTGCGTTAGAGAGAAAGTTTTGTACCATGAGGAAAAATTTTTATTATATAACTATGTTTTGTACTATGAGGAGGATATAAGCATGAAGAATATTTTTGACGCAGTAAAAGGCGGCAATTTTACTGAAATAAGCAAGGAACTTAATACTGCCTTGGGCGGTAAGCTTGATTCTGTTATTAAAAGTGCCAATACACACAGCTCTGGAAGCAATGTACAGCTGACCAACTCTAATACTTTTGGCGGTGTTGGTGGTATTTTGGGCGCCACTGCCGTGGGCGGTGTACTGGGGGCTTTGTTTGGTGGTAAAAAAATGAAGAAAATGGCTAAAAATGCCGCTCTTGTGGGTGGAACTGCCGCCGCTGGGGCTTTGGCATGGAAATTTTACCAACAATGGTCAAATAATAAGCAAAACACTGCGGGGCAGGCTTCAGGTGGATTTGCTCAGCCGCAACAAAGCACACAAAGTCATAGTTTTGGTGATGCGCAACCATCGACACAAATGACCACACAATCCTCTATACCTACCGCTGGTTATGCGCCCGTAGCGGCGCCTGATTTAGCCATAGAAGACAGCGCTGGCCTTGTTTTACTTGAGGCTATGGTTTTTGCTGCGCGTGCTGATGGGCATATTGACGAAGAAGAGCAAGCGTATATTCGTAATGCTGTAGAGTCTCTTTTTCCTGATAAAGAAATGGCACTGGTTTTGAACGATTTGCTACAAAAGCCCATTGACCCTCAATCTTTGGCGGCAAAAGTGACCAGCCCTGAAGAAGCGGCGGATTTATACCGTTTATCTTGCGCTGCTATTAACATAGATTCCTTTATGGAGCGTAGCTATTTGGACGGACTTGCTCACGCTTTGCATATTGATGAGGTGCGAAAAAATACCTTGGAGCAAGAGGCTTTGGCTGTGCGTAGATCTATGGACGCATAAAAGGGTTTTCTAGAAAATTTGGGGAAACTTTTTCTTTGAAAAATGGGCAAGTTTCCTCAAATTTATTCAGGTTCTAGTGATAAAATATTCTCTTAAGCTTTTTTTAAGGTTCTATTAAGGGAAATTTAAGGTGACCTCTGTAAAACTGAACTTACGTTACGAGCCGCTGGGGGCGTAACGCCTAAAATACACAGTGTTATGCCTCTACTGTAGTAGGCATATATATAAAAAGAGAGGTCTTCATGAAAAAGACGTTATTACTTACCATATTTTCTTCCTTGTTTATGATTACATCTAGTTATGCACATCCCGCGCATTCTGGGCGCCCTGTTGTTGTGCATAAACCTGCCCATGTGAAACCCTCTGTTGTGGTAAAGCCTCCTATGGT
Organism: uncultured Desulfovibrionaceae bacterium; assembly: GCA_964369335.1. Lineage (GTDB taxonomy): Bacteria > Desulfobacterota > Desulfovibrionia > Desulfovibrionales > Desulfovibrionaceae > CAYJAD01. Next base: position 14,183 of record CAYJFR010000003.1, read on the forward strand.
CATAACTCCACCTGTTGCGGTACTACCTCCTCTTATTGTGTTGCCTTCCATTGTGGTAACGCCGCCCACGCATGTTATGCAAAGAAGAGGGCACCATAAGGCAGTGGTGGTGCATAAAGGAAGAAATCACTCTTCACGTCATAAAAGCATGAGTAATTAGGGCTGTTTTTTATTAAAGAGCTCTGACACAATATAAAATAAAGAAGTATTATATGAAAAATATAGCAATAGTACTGATGTTACTTTCTTTGTCTGTGGCTACAGGCTGTCATGCACATGGGCCTGGTAGACCAACTGCTGTTTCACCTGTTGTTGTGCATAAACCTGCCA
>CAYJFR010000003.1:14612-22155 GCA_964369335.1 uncultured Desulfovibrionaceae bacterium
CATGGGCCTGGTAGACCAACTGCTGTTTCACCTGTTGTTGTGCATAAACCTGCCAATGTGAAGCCACAGCCTGCACATAATCAGCCTGGACATAATCAACCTGCACATCCACAACCTGGACATAATCAACCTGCGCATCAGCAACCTGTGCATCCACAGCCTGGACATAATCAGCCTGCACATAATCAGCCTGCACATAATACTCATTATTATAATGAGATAAGAAATTAATAGAGTGTTTCGTACGGAAAAGGTATGCTTTTGCCTTGGCAAGTGAAAAATAGTGTTTATATAGGATATAAGCAGTGAGCGATATTTTATAAATGCTTATATGACTTGTGTTGTACGAAGATATATAAGAGAGGCCTTTTGTAAAAAAAGCGCTCATGAAAAAGCCCTTACTGGTGGTCAGTAAGGGCTTCCTTTTTTGTGCTTTATGAGAGAAAATCCTTACAGCAGAAGGGCAAACACATAAAAGGAAAATTTTCCGGAGCGAAGGTAACTGTAGTAAAGTCTGTTGGTTCTTTTGAGAGTAAAGAGCAACACAGTGCTAGAAAGTCCTAAAGCGCACCATAAAGGCGCACTCAAATAGAGAAATATAGAGAGAATAAGCTTTACAGAAAGAACTGTTATGGGATCAAAGAGAATGAAAGAGCGCGCCACTCGTTTGCAGTGATGGGCAAGCTCCACATAGGAATCTATTCTTTGTTTTACGCTTTCTATATACATAAGTACCACTCTTTTTTTCGTCGCAAAGCCATGTGCTTTACTTTTTTTCACAAAAACCCACGCACAAAAAGTCCACAACAGTAGACTGCTTTGAGGTAGTGAGCATCATATTTATGGTGAAAAAGGGGAATAAAGGTCGAGATCATGGCATAGCATGACAACGAACGGTGAGAAGCGTATGGCCTCTGCACCGGGTTTTCGAAAAAAAGAGAGGCGTTAAGTATAGAAACGCCAAATCCGAAAACCCAAAAGAGGAGGATGCTTTGGAGCATCACAAGAACACCATCAGAAAGATATAAGCACGTAGTGCCGTGTTCCTGAGTATGTTCTATGGTATGTCAGAGTATTTGTCAAGAAAAATTGAGTACGCACTTTACAAAAAATAGTCTTGTTTTGTAATGTGTTAAAAAATTTTGTCATATTTTTGTAACACATTATAAATGTATCTTTTTTACTGAATTTAGGCAGAAAATATTGTCTCTAGAGTAAAAATTTCGTATATTATATACATGTTAACAATAAAATGCGCGGCGTGTCGCCGTAAACTATGGAAGTATCAGAAATTAGGGCAGGGTGAAGTTTTGCGTTGTCACAAGGAACGCATCACCAAAATGTATGAAACTGTAGAAAGAGACGGCAAGATATGGTGTTTGTGTGGAAAGCCCCTCGGTATTGATAAGGGCACTTTTTATAGTATGGTGAAAGGCAGTTTTACCTATGCCGGTACCAAGGCAAACAAGCTTTAATTTTATGGATTGCTCCGTCGCTTGGCTTTTAGTCGTGACGAAGCAATCCATATCTTTTTGAGAAACAGCTTTTAATTTTTCTTCAGTTGTGAACTTAAGGCTTCAATACGTGCCATATGTTCGCGCATTTGAGCAATTTCTGCCAATAAAAGCTCTTCGGTGCTGCTTTGTCCTTGGCTATGGAGTTGCTGGCTTTGCTCTTCATCGCGAATATCTCCCATAGCGCCCACAATGACGGCGATGAACACATTGAGCACTACAAAGGATGTGAGCAAGATAAAGGGCACAAAGAAAATCCATGCGTAGGGGAATTGTTCCATAATGGGGCGAACAATGCCCATAGACCAGCTTTCAAGGGTGAGTATTTGAAACAATGTATAATAGGATTCGCCCAAATTCCCAAACCATTCAGGAAATACTGTGCCAAACAAACGCGTTGCCATAACAGCAAAAATGTAAAAGACGACCATCAATAGTAAGGAAATCCAACCAATGCTGGGTAAGGATACTATGAGTGAGCGCACAATGATGCGTAGTCGCGGTATGGCGGAAACTATACGCAAAGCGCGTAAAATACGCAGTGAGCGCAGTACCGATAAAGGCCCTACAGCAGGAACATAAGCAATTCCTACTATAAGGAAATCAAAGACATTCCAGCCATTACGGAAAAAATTACTGCGTAATGCTAAGATTTTAAGTATGATTTCAATGGTGTATACACCAAGGGCAAAGACATCAAAGGCGTAGAGTAATCCGCCAAAAGATTTTACGGCGCTTTGAGATGTTTCTAACCCAAGGGTGAAAGTGTTAAGAATAATAAGGCAAATAATAAAACGCTGTACACGGGGGTGTAAGACAATATTATACCAGGCTCCTGGATTTACAGGAGTATCTTCTTGTTCTGAAGAGTTTTTTTGTGAATTTTCTAACATGTTTTTTCCTTGTGTAATGTATTTTTTTTTTGCTGTTAGTGCGTGCTTCTACAACGTCATTAAAGTGGCGTCAACAGAGAGGGGGGGGAGAAGCCCTTTTTAATTTTTTGTATAAATTGACTTTTGAAATGAGCTGTTATAGTTTTTTGTATACACTGTACAAAAAAACTTGTGTTCTGTGTATGAGTGCATTGTTTTATACAGTAATTTTAAAAGGTTGAGGTGCTTTAGGTGTATACATAGTAGTATATTGCCGTATGAGCGCATTGTTTTTTTATTGCAGCTATTTTGTTTGAATGCACAGACAGTGTTGCATCTAGAAAATGCCATATGTAAAACTATTTTACGAGGAGTAAGTCATGGGCGAGGCCATTACACTTAATGCAGACGGAAGCTTAAATACCCCTAACAATCCAGTTATCCCTTTTTTCCCCGGTGATGGCATTGGTCCAGACATTTGGTTTGCAGCACAAATGGTGCTTGATGCAGCTGTTGAAAAAGCCTATGGCGGCACACGTAAAATTGAATGGCTTGAAATTCTTGCCGGCGAAAAAGCCCAAGAAGCCACAGGAGAATCCTTACCTCAAGCAAGCCTTGATGCCATTAAGCAGTATCGCGTTGCCATTAAAGGGCCTCTTACTACTCCTGTGGGCACAGGTATGCGTAGTGTCAACGTGGCGCTTCGTTTGTTGTTAGATTTATACGCTTGTGTGCGCCCTGTACAATATTTTAACTCTGTGCCTTCTCCTATGAAAGCTCCAGAAAATGTAGATATGGTGATTTTCCGTGAAAATACGGAAGACGTGTACTGTGGTATTGAGTGGGCAGCTGGCACTGATGAAGCTGAGCAAGCTATTGCTTTTGTAAAAAAACTTACTGGTCGTGACATTCGTCCTGATTCTGGTATCGGCATTAAGCCCATAAGTAAAACAGGTACGCAACGCCTTGTACGTCAAGCCATTCAATATGCATTGAAAAATAATCGTGATAGCGTTACTCTTGTGCATAAAGGTAATATCATGAAGTTTACCGAAGGCGCTTTCCGCGCTTGGGGATATGAGCTTGCCGCTACAGAGTTTGGTGATGTGACTATCACAGAAGATGAAGTATGGGCAAAGCACGGTGGTAAGGTTCCTGCGGGTAAATTGCTCATTAAAGACCGTATTGCTGACGCCATGTTCCAGCAAATTTTGCTACGCCCCAGTGAGTACAGCGTGCTTGCCATGCCTAACCTTAATGGTGATTATATGTCTGACGCTTTGGCCGCTATGGTAGGTGGTCTTGGGCTTGCTCCCGGCGCCAATATCGGCGATGGTGTAGCAGTATTTGAAGCCACACACGGCACAGCGCCTAAGTATGCTGGCCTTGATAAGGTGAACCCTGGTTCTGTTATTCTTTCGGGTGCCATGATGCTTGAGCATATGGGCTGGAAAGAAGCAGACAGTCTTGTACGCTCTGCCATGGCAAAGGCTATACAAGCTAAGAATGTTACCTATGACCTTGCTCGTCAGATGGAAGGCGCTACAGAAGTGTCTTGTTCTGACTTTGGTCGTGCTATTGTAGCCCAAATGTCGTAATAGACTGGCATAATATGTTTTGTGTGGGGGGCTTTTTTAAGCCTCCCTTTTTTTTTGACTGCGTTTTTTGAGGGCGCAAAATAATTTTTTATAAAAGTGGTTACCATGTTACGAAAAGTTTTTGTAGATTATGTGCGTCCTTCTGAAATTCAAACAGAATTGGAAAGAAGAGCCTTTCTTTTTCTCTTTATTTTAACCTTCACACAAATTGTAGCATTCCAAACATGGCAAACTCTCTACACCAATTTTATTGTGGAAGTCATTGATCTTAACGCCGCAGAAAATGGTATGGTGCAGTCCATCCGCGAATTACCAGGTTTAATGGCAGTGACAGTGATTTTTTGTTTACGCTATGTGAAGGAGACTTCCTTGGCGGTGCTTTCTGTGCTTGCTCTGGGGATAGGCGTTGCTATAACAGGTTTTTTTCCTAGCTTTACAGGTATGCTCTTTTCTACGTTTTGCATGTCTTTAGGTTTTCACTATTTTGAAACAATAAATCAATCTTTGACCTTACAATCTTTCGGAACCAGAATTTCTCCCCTTGTTTTTGGGCGTTTACGCAGTATTTCAGCGCTAGGTAATATCTTTGCTGCGGTATTTATTTTATTGTGCGCGGCGTATTTTACGTACTTACAAATGTATCTTTTAACAGGTTTAGTAGCTGTGGGTGGCGCGTGTTTTGCTTTTTATAAAAGACCGGATTTAAGTATACTTCCGGTACAAAAGAAAAGTCTTGTGCTCAAGAAAAAATATTGGCTGTTTTACACACTCACTTTTTTGTCTGGTGGGCGTCGACAGATATTTACCATTTTTTCTTTATTTCTTTTGGTGGAAAAGTTTGACTACTCCGTTATGATGGTGACGACGCTTTTTCTTATTAACAATACTGTCAACTGGTTGTTAAATCCTGTTATCGGACGTTTTATCAATGCCTATGGTGAACAAAAACTTCTTACCATGCAGTTTTTACCCGCTATCGGCATCTTTTTAGGTTATGCTTATATTGATGTGGGGCATATTGTGGCATTTTTGTATATTTTAGACCAATTTACTTTCAGTTTTAACATAGCAGAAAAGACTTTCTTTCAAAAAATGGGCGACAAAGAAGATATTGCGCCAAGCATGGCAGTGTCATTTTCTATTAATCATATTTCTGCCGTTACTGTGCCTATTATTGGTGGGGCTTTGTGGCTTATTGATTATAAATTACCCTTTATTTTAGGGGCTGTGTTGGCGTGTATATCGCTCTTTTTGGTGCAATTTATTAATAGAGAAATTGCTAAGAATTCATAGTATTTTTTTCTTTCCCCTCCCCCAAACCCCCACCCCTTTTCCAAAAAACTTTCATGGCGGCAGTATCTTATCTTTGAAAATAAGATATTGCCGCCATGAGGTGTTATTTGTGTAAAAGAGGAAAGCTTTTTTGTATATTTTGGGGCAGTCTGTTGAAAAAGTGTCAGATGCGAGGCAGGCGAAGCTTTTTGCGCAAGGAGCGTATATAGAGACATACGTGACTGGAGCAAAAAGTAAGCCTAACGAAGTATATGGCACTTTTCCAACGGAGTGCTAGGCGTGGGCTGTAAGCGTTCTCTCTATGGCTGTAAGGCTAAAATTCCGCATAATTTGTAAATTCTTCTTATGCTTTTTGCACAGACTTTTGACCTGCAAGCAGGCTGTATGGCTATTGCAATTTACGGGGCAAAGGATAATGTCTGCTCTTTACAAAAGGTTTTCAAGCTTATTGCCGCCTTTGCGTAAATGACCAGCATGGTATTCAAAAATATGACCTTTTGCCTCGATAACTTGACGGTATAAAGGTTCCATGCGCTCGATGCCGCCTACAACCAGCACGCGTTGCGGGCATTGTGCGCATGGGCAAGGGTTAGCGCAATTTTTGCATGAATCAACCACAGAGATAGCGCCTGCTGTGTGGGCTTTTTGGGAGGAAAACATTTTCCCTGATGTTGTATTGCTATTTTTTGTTTTCTTAGCCATGGCTACCTCCATATATAAATGTAATGTATGCAAGGTGTACGTTATTTGAATATGAATGTCAATTTGATTTAAGAAAAAAATGTCAATCCTATCCACATAGCAAGTCCGCCTAATGCTAACTGTCCGAAAAAATAGCAAAAACAAGAAATATAATAACCGTCTTTCCAAAGAACGTATATTTCAAAAATGTACGTTGAAAATGTGGTGAAAGCGCCAAAAAAACCTGTAAAGACACAGCTTTTAAGCTCAGGGCTGAGAGGGTAGATATTTTGTGTAAAGCTCAAGGCAACACCAAAGCCAAAGCATCCTAAAATATTTACACAAAAAATACTCCAAGGAAAGGCGGGGGCAATTTGAGAAGAGAGCACAGAGGGAACTATCGCTGCTTTCGAGTATTTTTGACCTAAGTGTAAAGCCAGATTTGCCACCATAGCAGAGCAGAGAAAGCGTAAAAATGCCCCTGCTCCGGCAGCAAGGGCAAATATGAGCATGTGACTAAAGTTCATGGTGGCTTATTTAAGAAGCGCTTGTGTCCTTGGAAAGCATACGCAAAGCAGGAAGCCCCAGACCAAGCTGTTCAGCGCGTTTCATAAGGGCGTCGCATTCTGCACGAAGCCACACTTGCCCATCTAATTCATATTCCTTGGCGGCTACGCCTCCATGAAGAGGGGCTACGCCTGCTGTACGCGGTAAGATGCTACGCTCTAACTCACTGTGGCGTATACCGAGAGTGTGCGTGTGCGTATAAAAAGCTGTTTCCACAAGGGCTTTATGCTGCGGCAAACAAAGCACGCGTAATAAGCCGCTAGGGCGATTTTTCTTTCCTATGCCAGCTAACCATAAGACATCTAAAACTTCAGGTAAGGCGCTCAAATGCGTGAGGCACGCGCCCAATTCTTCTCCTGTGAGATGGTCTATATGGCTTTCCAGTTGAGAAATAGTTTCTAAGGTATGAGGTGAGCTTGTTTGCGCGTCATCTTGCATAAGCCAAAGGCGTAAGCCTACAGGGGCATTGCGTGAGCCATAGCCTGTGCCTAGTTGTTTTCTTTGTCCCGTGGGCAGTGTGTCAAAGCTTTGGGCAAGAACGTGCATCAGCGCCGCGCCAGTGGGGGTGACAAGTTCGCTTTTACTGAGCCAAGGATGTTGTGACCATGTATGACAAATGGGTTTTTCTGCCAGTAAAAAGGCTGTGGCGGGAGCGGGTAAGGGCAGGGTGCCGTGCTCGCATTCTATGGTTCCCGTAAACCACGGCAAGGCAGAGCTGAATACCGCCTTTACGCCTAAACGCTCCAAACCCCACACGGCGCCCAAAATATCAACCACCGTATCTATGGCGCCCACTTCATGAAAATGCACTTGCTCTTTAGGGATGGCGTGGGCATGGGCTTCGGCTTCGGTGAGGGCGTCAAGGATGGCAAGGGCTTTGTCTCGTACAGCGGGGCTGACTTTTACGGCGTGAAAAATATCTGCAATATCTTGAGGATGGCGTAAAGGCTGATTGCTTGGCCAATGCACATCCACTCTATAACCAGGGCCGGCGGCGCGGCATTCTTGCCATGTTTTA
>CAYJFR010000003.1:22173-34279 GCA_964369335.1 uncultured Desulfovibrionaceae bacterium
CCCGCCTCTGCTAAAATTTTCTGTAAAGGGGTAAGGTCTAAGCCAAGATGGCAGAGTGCACCTAAAAACATATCCCCGCTGATGCCAGCTTCGCAGTCACAATATATATACATGGGTGTTCCTTTAGCGTTGCATAAAAAATAAAAAAATGCCTTTGAGCACTTGAAGCGCGTTGACGGTGAGTATATAATTAAGCCACCATTTCTGGCAATGAGAATATGAAAGATATATTTATGAAAATGTGTCCTGTACATATTATAGAGTGTGAATACGCTCTAAAGGACGTATCAGCCTCTTAAACTTATTATACCAAGGGAGACTCTATGCTCATTAAGCATTGGATGACCAGTGAAGTGATTACCGTTACCCCCGAAACATCGGTAGTAAAAGCAAATAAGTTGATGAAAGACCACAATGTGCGCCGCTTACCTGTGGTGGATGTGGAAAATAATGTGGTGGGTATTGTCTCTGACAGAGATATTAAAGACGCTTCTCCCTCACAGGCCACATCTCTTGATGTGCGTGAGGTTATGTATTTATTGTCAGAGTTGAAAATTAAATCCATCATGACAATAAATCCTGTGTGTGTGGCTCCTGACGATTCTGTAGAAACCGTCGCCTTGCTTATGGAAGAAAAAGATTTTGGCGGCTTTCCGGTGACAGAAAATGATAAACTTGTGGGCATTATTTCAAATCATGATATTTTTAAGGTGCTTATAAGTATAACAGGGGCGCGTCAAGAAAGTTTTCAATGCACCTTTTCTGTCCTTGATGAAGTAGGCGCTTTACGTCCTATTTTGAATGTTTTGGCTGAACATAATGCAAATATTATTTCTATTTTATCGCATTGCGAGGGAGCATGTGAGTATAGAAAGGTTGTTATACGCTTGAAATATTTTGAAAATAGAAGCGAACAAGAAGCTCTTCTTGACATACTTGAAAAAGAACATAATTTACTGTATTGGAGATAATGACTGCTTGTCGTATTGCCCTTATATCGTTACCAAGCTGCGCGGTGGGAAATAAAATACTCACAAAAAAGTTTGAGAAGCGACTTGCCATTTTGGCGAGAATGTGGCAATTAAGTTTTCAGTCATGGTGCGTAAAGCACTTCTCGGATTGTCGAGGTTTTTTACCCCAGAATTTTTTTGGGGTAGTAGGTATACCAACTAGATGACTTGTTGGGACAAATTGTTCATGAAACTGTCCAAGGAGGACAAGAATGGCTGAGATTACTTATAAGGGCAAGAGTTTTGAAGTGGATGAAGACGGCTTTTTGCTTCGTTTTGACGACTGGTGCCCTGAGTGGATGGACTATGTAAAAGAATCCGAAGGTATCACCGACATCAATCCTGACCACCAAAAAATTCTTGACTTCTTGCAAGACTACTACAAGAAGAACGGTATCGCTCCTATGGTGCGTATCCTTTCCAAGAACACTGGTTACAAGTTGAAAGAAGTTTACGAACTCTTCCCTTCCGGTCCTGGTAAGGGCGCTTGTAAGATGGCTGGTCTTCCTAAGCCTACTGGCTGTGTGTAGTTCCTAGAGCTCATCAAATCTTAAAGCGGAACTTTCTTAGGAAGGTTCCGCTTTTCTTATGGATTTTTTAAATCCGCAACAAACTCTTCTGTATTTTTCATAAAGGTATTTTTGTGCATATTGTGCTTTTTGAACCGGAAATTCCCCCCAACACAGGAAATATTGCGCGTTTGTGTGCTGCCACAGCCACAGAACTTCATCTTATAGAGCCTTTAGGTTTCTCTATTTCTGATAAGCATTTAAAGCGTGCAGGCTTGGATTATTGGCCGCATGCTAAGGTGCAAACATGGCCCAACTTTGCCGCATATGTAGAGGGTGCAGGGCAAGGCAGACGTCTTGTTATGACTTCATCTAAGGGCGGAGAGCCTGTACACCGCTTTGACTATACAGCCCATGACAGTTTGATTTTTGGCCCTGAAACGCGTGGGCTTTCGCAAGATATTTTAGCCCAAGGGCATGGGCGCGTGCGTATTCCCATTCGGGGTGAGGTGCGTTCTTTGAACCTTTCCACAGCGGCGGGCATAGTTTTGTATGCGGCGCTGGCACATTGTGATTTACTTGATATGTAAAGGAGAACACTATGCTTGACATGGCTCCGCTCTTTCTTCTTCCTCTAGCTTTTCTTTTGGATAAGTGCTTTGGTGACCCACCTCTCTCTTTTTTGCCGTGGAAACATCCTGTGTGCTATGTGGGTTCGCTTTTACACGCCATGGAAAAGGCGGCGCGTTTTCTACTTTCTTTGAGCAAAAGCGGTGTGAGTCCTAGGCAAGAGCGTCTGTTGGGTATAGTTTGTTTGAGTGTGGTGGTCTTGTGCGTGGGAAGCGTAGTGTATTTTTCTCTGTCTATACTCTTACATTTTGCGCCTTGGCTGGGTTTGATACTGGCTTTGTACTTGGCTTATACAGGCTTGGCGGCGCAATCGCTTTTGGATAGCTTTGCTACGGTATTGCAAGAGGTGGAGCAGGGGACGCAAGAGGACGCACAAAAAGCCCTTTCTTATTTGGTGAGTCGTGACACTACGGTACTTGATAGGGACGCTTTACGCAAATCTTTGGCGGATACCTTATCAGAAAATGTCACTGATGCTGTGGTGGCGCCGCTTTTTTGGCTTGTGGTGGGCAGTCTTGTAGGCAAAAGTGTAGCCTGTGGTGTGGCGATTTTGTGGATGTATAAGGCTGTGAGTACGGCAGATTCCATGTGGGGCTATAAAACGCCTCAATGGCTGTATTTGGGTTTTGGCGCGGCTAAGGCAGACGATATATTAGCCTATATTCCAGCACGTCTTGCAGTGGTATTCTTATTTATTGCCAATATATTTACAAAAACAGCCCAAGAATGCTGCGGCGCGTGGCCTGGCTTTGCACGTATTTTTCAAGAAGCGCGTGGTATGGAAAGCCCCAATTCTGGTTTGCCCATGGCGGCGGCGGCGTGGTTGTGCGGCGCTGGTCTTGGAGGCCCTACTTTGTATTTTGGCGCTATGGTGCATAAGCCTTGGGTGGGCGGATATGATTCTTCACACAGTGTAGGCGCATGGAATAAACACCTTTTACAACGGCTGGCACTTTTGGTGAACGCCGCTAATATGGTGACATTTGCCCTATTATTCAGTATTTTTGTTGTGCTTTTTGTAGGGATATAAACGTCTATGTCAAAGCGTTACCTTATACCAAATTTACAAGGTGCGCCTATGCACCGTACAGAAATGACCATTAAGGGCAGTTTATTCTTATGTTCTATGGGGCATGCCACTACGGTGGAAGAGGCACGCGCCTTTGTGGACAGCATAAAAAAAGAATTTGCCGATGCCACGCATAATTGTTGGGCTTTTGCTGTGGGGCCGCCCAAGGACACTGCGCGCGTAGGCTTTTCCGATGACGGCGAGCCTCACGGTACCGCTGGCCGCCCCATGCTCACAGCTTTGCACCATAGCGGCGTGGGCGAACTTACCTGTGTGGTGACACGCTATTTTGGCGGTATCAAATTAGGCACAGGCGGTCTTGTGCGCGCCTATCAAGGGGCAGTGCTGGACAATTTGCAAAGCCTTGCCACCAAAGAACGTATCACGCCAGCATTCTTACTTGTTGTTTTTGAATATTCCTTTATTACGCTTTTTCAGCGCATGCTTGCCGGTTTTGAAGCAGAAATACTGGAAGAGCATTTTGCCGCTGACGCTTCCTATACGCTGCGCTTGCCTCAAGAGCATGTGGACGCTTTTTCGCAAGAGTTGACTAATATGACTGACGGTAATGTGCTAATAGAGCTGGTGGAGAGATAGCGACGTTTACACACGAAATTTATTTTCGTGCCTCTCTTGTCAGAAGGGTTTTTTATCACTACTTTTTCTTAGTTTCGCCCTTTTAGAGTCTGTACAAAGACAGGCAAATATGTTCTGAAAACATGGCGCAACGCGAGGAGGCTCTATGGCAAAACCGCAAAAACAAGCATTAACTTTTTCACTGAAAACCGTCTGGCAACTCACATGGCCACAAGTCATGAGTATGCTGTTCTTTTTTTGCCTTGGTTTGTGCGATGTTTGGACAGCTGGGCGCCTTGGTAACGATATTCAAGCCGTCTTTGGTATAGTGTCGCAAGGAAATATGTTTTTGCAAGTCATTGCTATGGCCATTGGTGGAGGCGCTACGGCGGCCATAAGTCAAGCCATCGGTGCTGGGCTTATTTCCAGAGCCATGCGCTATGTCAATCTTGTGATCTGGGCTTCGTTAGGCTTTGGAATGCTCTTGGCATTTGTGGCATTTGCTGGCAGAAATATCTTTTTTGACTTTGTGCAAACGCCGCCCAGTGTTATGGATATAGCTTTAGAATATTGGGCTATTACCTTATTAACATTGCCTTTAGGCTATGTTTTTTCTGCTACCACCACACTTTTTCGCGCAACACGGCAGGTCATTCCCCCTGTCATTGTAGCTTTTTTTATGGCTGTAGCCAATGTGGTGGGTAATTTAGGCTTTGGTTTAGGCTATTTTGGCTTACCAGCTTATGGCTATGTGGGCATAGCGTGGACAACCTTTGCCTGTACCGCTTTGGGCGCTTTTGCCAATGCGCTTTTGCTTGTTCATAGTGGTTATTTTGATTATAAAACCTTTCCTCCTGTGAAATGGATACGTGCGGCAAGCCCGTATTTGCTTAAAGTGGCTTTGCCTGCCGCCGCGTCACAGATTGTATGGCAGTCTGGCTATATAGTGCTTTTTGCGGTGACGGCGTCGCTTCCTTTTGAAAGTGTGCACGCTCTTGCGGGTCTTACGGCAGGAATGCGCTTGGAGGCTTTGCTGTTTTTACCGGGTATGGCTTTTAGAACCACCGCCTCGGTTATGGTGGGTAACAGCCTTGGTGCTAAAAATGATGCGGGAGCGCAACGCTTAGCCTTGCAAATAACAATGGTGGGCGCGGCGTGTATGAGCCTTGTGGCTGTGGCTTTATGGCCTTTTATTCCACAAATGGCAGAGTTTTTGACAGACGATGTTGTTACGCAAGGCATTGCGGAAAACTATTTATATATTAACTTTTTTTCCACCCCCTTTACCTTGATAAGCATGATTTTAGGCGGCGTAATGATGGGTGCTGGTGCTACGCATTATAATCTTATCGTGTATGGCGGTTCTTTTTGGGTAGTGCGTTTGCCTGTGGCGTGGGTTTTGGGGCATTTTGTATGGCAAAGCGCTTCTGGTGTTTTTGTGGGCATGTTGGCGTCACAAATAGTACAATCTTTGGTTATGTTAGGCGTACTTTTCTACGCTCCTTGGAAAAGCTATGCCATGCGACAACAAAAAAAATAATGAGTAATGGAACCCTTTATGCACGTTGAATTTTCTCCCTTATCCTTGCAGGATTTTGAGCGGTATACAAAACTTTGGAATGTGTGCCCTGTGCAGGCCATGGACTATACTTTTGTGAATCTTTGGGGTTGGCAAGAGTACAGTCACTTGCAGTGGCATTTTAGCGATCAATTATGTTGGCTTATGCCCAAACAGGATACAGCCCAAGGGACTGATGATGCGCCTCCTTTGACCTTGTGGGCGCCTGTGGGTGACTGGCAGCGTGTGGCGTGGCAAGAAGAAGCCTGTCTTCACGGTGGAGCAAAGCTTTTGCGTGTTCCTGAGCTTTTGGCGCAGGTTTTAGAAAATGCCTTACCAGGGCGAGTGCATATAGAAGAAAATCGTGATCAATTTGAATATCTGTACGACAGAGAAGCTCTTGCCACTCTTTCAGGCAATCGCTATCAAAAAAAGCGTAATCATGTGAACGGTTTTAGAAAAGCCTACGGTGAGCCAGATTATAGAGTCATGGACGAGTCCATTCTTGAAGATGTGTTTTCTTTACAGGATGCGTGGTGTAAATGGCATGAATGTTCCAATTCACCCTCTTTAGAAGCAGAAAATACTGCCATCAATAGAGTGTTGTCTCATTGGCGTGATTTCCCCTTTTTGGTGGGTGGCGCTTTGTATGTGCAAGATACTATGGTAGCTTTTAGCGTTGGGGAAGTGTTGGCAGACCAAACCCTTGGCGTACATTTTGAAAAAGGGCACAGTGGCTATAGAGGTGTGTATCAAACCATGAACACCTTGTTTGTACAAAACGCTGGAGCCTGCTGTTTGCGTGTGAATCGAGAGCAAGATTTAGGCGAAGAGGGCTTGCGTCAGGCAAAGATGACTTATTTGCCAGTGGATTTTTTACGTAAATATACAGTGACTGTCAGCCCAAGATAGATTTTTATTCAACAGGCTGTTGAAAAAGTGCAATCTACTTTGTCAGACTTGTTTTTTGCTCCAGTTACGTATGTCTTATACGCGCCTTTCGCAAAAAACGTCGTCTTTCTAGTATATTACACTTTTTGAACAGCCTGTAGAAAGGCAATGAAAACTTTAAAAAACTACCTATTTTTATTGGGCAGTTATAGCATGTGAAGGAATAGGCTATGCCAAATATCTTGTTACAAAAACGTTCGTTTTCTTGGATTTTTCTACTTATAAGCGCGGCTTTACTCACGGCATGCGGCGGGCAAAGCTCCATGACGCCCAAGCCCACGTACAGCTCCGCCATACAAAATGGGCATGTGCAGGATTTATCTACTTTTCCGCAAGATTTAACGCATTATGCGCAAAAGCTCCCCTCAGGGGCTTTGCTTTCCAGCACTGAGCAAAAAGCTGAAGCGGCGAAATTTACGCGTATTTTCTTTGGTGCTTGGCAACAAGACAAGGCAGGTTTTTCAGAAAATACTTTCAAAAAAACTTTGGGTAGGGCGCGTGGTTATCAAGGTACGCAACCGTGGACAACAGCGCAATGGGATACGCTAAAATATAATGCTGATGTTCTTTCTTATCCCAACATTCAAAGACCTGCCATTACTTTACGCCAAACGCCTTTACGCGAGCTTCCAACCTTACAAGCGCGCTACAGCAAGCCTACACCCAACCCTGCGGCCTCGCCTTTTGATTATTTCCAATATTCTACTTTAGCGCCTGGCTATCCTGTATATGTGAGTCATATGAGTCGCGATAAGCAGTGGTATTTTATAGAAAATTCCATTGCTGGAGGCTGGGCACAAGCTAAGGATGTGGCTTTTGTGGATGCCAGCTTTATGCAGAAATATCAAAACCGTCCCCTTGTGGCGCTTATCCGCGATAAAGTGAATATAGATTCTGTAGGCAATGCTTATATTGGGGCTGTGTTCCCACAAGTGAAAAAAAGTTCTGGCGATTTTACGGTGTATGTGCCTGTACGTGGTAGTAATAGCATGGCCTCCATACAAACAGTGAGTATTTCACGTTTGGATGCGGTGAATATTCCCATGCCCATAACGGCGAAAAATATCGCTCAAGTGGGTAATGTGATGATGGGGCAGTTGTACGGCTGGGGCGGACATAATGAATTACGCGACTGCTCTTCTACCTTGCGCGATATGTTTACGCCCTTTGGTATTTATTTGCCGCGTAACTCGCGCGCACAGTACAATTCTGCCTATACCTATCCTTTATCTGGTTTGACTCTTGAAGGAAAAAAAGAAGCTGTACGCCGCTACGGTAAGCCTTTTTTAACTATGATTTGGATGCCGGGGCACATTGGCTTGTATGTGGGCACAGAAAAGGGTGAGCCTGCCATGTTTCATAATGTGTGGGGCATTCGTGTAGATGAGCAGGGTATGGATGATGACAGACATATTATCGGGCGTGCTGTGGTCACAAGTTTAGAAGTGGGTAAGGAACTCCCTAATTTATATAATAATCAGACGATTCTTGTACGTGTAGGCGGTATGTCTACCTTGCCTGGGCCGCAATAAGGATAGACATGCGTACTTATAGCTATGAAGTTACTTTTGAAGATGCTGGACGTTTGGACACGTTTTTAGGTGCCAATATTCAAGAAATTTCGCGCGAAAAGATAAAAAAAGCCATACAGCAAGGGCAATGCCGTGTGGACGGTCTTGTGGTGAAATCTGCCAGCACTAAGGTCAAGGCAGGGCAAGAGGTGGTTTTGTCATTGGTACCCCCTGCTACGCATATCAGCCCTGAAGAGGGTGAGGTGGACGTTGTTTGGGCAGATGAGCATGTGCTTATTTGTCATAAACAGGCGGGAATAACGGTGCATCCCTGTCCTTCGTGCATGGAAAACACCCTTATTCAGCGTTTAGCCAGCCATTATCCTCAGCTTTTGGAACAAGAAGGACAACGCCCCGGCATTGTGCACAGGCTTGATAAAGACACCAGTGGGCTTATGGTGGTGGCTTTGACGGAACAGGCGCGGCTTGTGTTGGCAGAGGATTTTTCTGCCAGACGTGTGCATAAGCAATACCTTGCCTTGGTGCAGGGTGTTCCAGCTGAATACGGCGACATTCAAGAGCCCATAGGACGCCACCCCACAGTAAAAGTCAAAATGGCCGTGGTGCCAGAAAATAAAGGCGGACGCGCGGCGCACAGTGCGTGGGAAGTGTTGTATGCAGACCCACAACAGCGTTTTTCCTTAGTGCAAGTGACTATTTATACAGGGCGCACCCATCAAATACGCGTTCATATGGCGCATATGGGCTTTCCTTTATGGGGTGATGTGTTGTATGGGGCTAAGCCTTTTTTACGAGGAAAGCAAGAGTTGTATCCTGCCCAAAGGCAAATGTTGCACGCGTGGCAGTTAGAATTTACGCACCCTATTACGGGCGAAGAATGCGCCTTTTTCTGCGAGCCGCCAGAAGATATGCTGCAATGCGCTTTGGTATTGACACAGTCTTTGCAAAAAGTGGTGCTGACAGGCTTGCCTGGTTGCGGTAAGTCTTCTCTGCTCAAGGCTCTTGCGGCGCAAGGCGTATCTACATGGAGCGCAGACGCCATTGTGGCAAAGTTATACGCTGTGGGCGGTGCGGGCTATGAATTCTTTATAAGCCGCTTTGACACGCGTTTTGTGCCTGAAAAAGGGGCAGAGCTTAATCGCGAGGCTTTACGCCATGCCATGCAGGAAGATTCTTTTTTACGCCAAGAAGTGGAATGTGTTATTCACGGCATGGTGCGCGAAAGTTATCAGCAATTCTGGGCACAGTGCAGCACAGAAGGGCGGGATTTTGCCGTGGCTGAAATACCTTTATACTTAGAAAATGGCTGGCAACACAAAGAAGATGCGCATATTGTGGGCGTTGTTTGTGGGCAAGATATACGCCATGAGCGTTTACAATCGCGTCGGCAGTGGTCTGTGGAGCAATGCCAAATGCTGGATTCTTGGCAATGGCCAGAAGAAAAGAAGTTGGCAGGGTATCATAGCGTGGTGCAGAATACAGGCACTGAGCAAGATTTGATGCGAGAGGCGCAAAACTTTGTGGCAAAATTACAGGCGCAGAAAGTGCAAAAAGAACAGGCATTGGCGGAGCACTTGCAAGAGCTTTGGTCGGTAGAAGAAGAGTAGAATTTATATATACTCCCCATCGTTGGCAAAAAAGGTATTCTGCCAACGATGGGGAGAAAAAACGCTCTATTTAGCGCCATATTTCTTTAATAAAGGAACGAGTTCTTTGTGTTCACTGTGGCGTGCAATGCCTAAAGCTGTGTTAGGATCCGCGCCATGTTTTAAGAGCAATTCTACAATTTCTGGACCTTGCTCGCGACATGCATACATAATAGCGTTCCATCCATCTATATCTGTCAGGTGCATATCTGCTCCTTTGTCTAACAAAAATTGCATGGCTTCTTTATGACCGTATATGGTGGCAAACATCAAAGCTGTCCCGCTCTTGCTTTGAGTGTCAATATCAACCTTATGATCTAAAAAAAGTTGTAATATATTTACATGTCCAGCGGAAGCGGCGTACAGAAAAGCTGTTTCGTCAATTCTATCTGTAGCGTGAATATCTGCGCCCTTATCAATGAGTAATTGTACTACTTTTTCATTGCCAGAACTGGCAGCGTGCATAAGAGCTGTCGTAAAACCCATATCTGTGGCGTGAATATCTGCTCCATTTTCTAGCAATGCTTGTACAGCCTTTTCATGACCGTTTTTACTAGCATACATAAGTGCTGTTTCTCCAAGGTCCTCATCCAGAGCATTGACATCCGCACCATTTTTTATGAGCTCTTCAATACGTTGTACATCTCCTTGTTTGGCTGCTTCAGTTAAGTCATTTGCCAGAGAAAGGTTGTGGGAAAAAATGAGCATAACAAACAAAAATACACTTACAATACTACGCATAATACCCTCTTTTTTATTGTTTTGATTGTATTTTCTATACCTATTAAAAGTATAAAGCTGTATATTGGTAGCATTTAATACCTGCTTTAGCTAGGGTTTATTTATGAGGTTTTGCGTAGTTTTATTATGCTGTTTGAAGTTATGACATAAAAATCTTGAATAATATCCAGAATATGCCACCTACAAGGATAGCCAGTGTTCCAAAAAAGATGACGCTGTATAGCAAAAGAACGAAAAAGCTCTTTTTAGCTTCTTTTACTAAAAGTAAGAATTCATGTTTCAAGGATTTTTCTTCAGCCTTAAGGCGTGCCAGACATTTTTTACAAATAGTAAAAATTGTTGGTACAAAGAAAAGTAAAAAGACTATGGCGTGTGCAAGAAAGTTTTGTAAAGGAGTGAGCATGTATTTCGCGTCTTTAAAAGAGTAAAGACGCGGAATATCCACTGGATATGATGATAAGTCATTAATGGTGGTTAAAAGTAGTAAAAAAAGAACCAGAGAAAAAAGTAGCAACTGTTCAAGGCCTGAAATATCTGATGCTTTAAGCATAATACCTCCACATCATACAATTCGTTTTTGCGTAAGAACGTCTGTGCACCTCTTTTTAAGAAAAAATTCTGAATAAACATAAGATAGTCATGGTAGTACTTCAGGTCAATATGAGCTTTGCAACATACTACTGTAAGGTCATAAGCCTTATTTAAAGCAGAGCAAAAGCCCTTGACATAAAATTTATACTTGATATGTTTTGAAGTACGCATTCATTTAGCTTTTTGCGTGTGGCGTACAATCTGTACTGCCTTTCTATATTACAAATGCCAAGCATTTGTGGGCTTTTTGCCTGAGGTTTTCACCTCGTTGTCTATACGCTTTTTTTAGTATAGCGCCTATATTCTTCCCATCTTAAGTGTACGTATTATTAATTGTTACAGCAAATGAGTCTAGCTTGCTTCATGCTTAACGCAAAATAAAGGATATGTTATGGCCGATCTAGATATAAGAAAGCCTGCCAGTGGACAAACTGCACATGTTACTCCCGCTCCTGAAGATAGGATTGTTTTTGACTTTGACACAGGAGAAGCCACTCTAGGTCGCGTTGAGGACAGTCTTGAAATCAGCTTTGAAGACGGGTCTAAAATTGTTCTGACAGACTTTTATGAAGCCTATGGGCAAGACAATATGCCTACATTCCTCATTCACGGCGAGGAAATTCCAGGCGAGGCTTTTTTTGCTGCCAATGAGGATTTAATGCCTGCGGCTGGTGACGGTGGCGCCGGTGTTTCCAGTGGCGGTACTATTATAAGCTTTCTTGATGGTACACTTTTAACAGGTATTGACAGGCTTGGTCGTCTTGACCAAGAGCGTACTAGTTCTGATGAACGTGATTTTGAAACAAGAGGCATTGCTAATGTAGATGGCGGCAATGTTGGTGATGTTGGCGATGTTGGCGACATGAATACCTCGCCTGTCATTCAATTTTCCTTTTCAGATTTGAATCTGAACGTTGTAGAATCTGGCGTACAAAAAGACAATGATAATCCCAACGCAAGTTTTGCGGGAACAGCCCAAGATTTGGGGAATATTTCTGCCGCTGGCCATGGTGATACTTTACATTATAGCATTGGCAATAATGGCGTGGGTGGTCTGGGCACGTTGTCTGTGGATAGTAACGGCAATTTGACTTATACGCTGAATAATGCTGATGATGATACGCAAAATCTAGCCGCTGGCGTAATAGGCTATGAACAATTTACCGTCACTGTGTCTGACGGTGTGAACCCTCCTGTAAGTACCACTGTCACTGTGCAAATTGTAGGAACCAATGACCGCCCCGCCATTACCGGTATTGAAGACGCCAATGGTAAAGCCATTGATTTTACTTT
>CAYJFR010000004.1:0-30030 GCA_964369335.1 uncultured Desulfovibrionaceae bacterium
TTCTGTTTCAATGCCAAAAATAGCTAGCATACGCTTTGCTTCTTTATTAAGGCTTTGATTGGAACGCAACAGCGGAGTCTTTTTGTCTAAAGCAACACCTGTCCAAGAAAGAAACACTGTTGGAATACACAAAAAAGTGCCGTTGGGGTTTTCCATAATATAGGCAGGGCTGGTCACATCCCACGCGGTATAGCCACGAGCTTCAAAGGTGGAGCGAATGCCACCAGAGGGGAAACTAGACGCGTCTGGCTCGCCCTTAATAAGCATAGAACCAGAAAAGGCCGCCAAAACGCCGCCAAAGCCGTCAGGCTGTAAAAAACTGTCATGTTTTTCGGCCGTGGTGCCTGTAAGGGGGTAGAAGATATGTGTAAAGTGTGTGGCGCCTTTTTCTATGGCCCAATCTTTCATGGCAGCGGCAACATTGTCTGCAATGCTAGGGTCCATACGCTCGCCAAAATCAATGGTTTTGCGCAAAGATTTATACACAGCGCGCGGTAAACGTTCACGCATCACCTTGTCATTAAACACATTGCAACCAAAGAAGTCTTGAGGTTTTGTTTCAACAAAGTTTAAAGGGGCATGGTTAGAACGGTAATTTGTAATAGCTTGAATAGCGTTATTACGGGCAATATTGGCAGACATAAGCTCTCCTTAGCATAAATATATAAGCTGCGCCAACAATATACAAAAAAGTATCTTGTTGGTAAAGGAATAAGAATACAAGGAAAATCCGAAAGTTATTTCTTAAGACAAAAAATAAGGGCATATCCTCGCAGATATACCCTTACACTGCTTGCTGTTATGACGGTTAAATGGAGTTGGCATACATGGCAAGCTTGTCTAAGTCTGCAATGACCAAACGAGCTTTAGTGCATTTTGTAATAACTTTTTCGTCCTTCAAACGACGTAAAATCTTTCCAAGCCAACTACGGCGCACACACAACAAAGACGCTATCTCTTCGTGAGTGATACCCAAGGGCACATCCAAAGCATTGCCGTAAGAACGTGAAAGATCTAGCATAAGCTTGCAGGTATTGGCAAAAGCATTGCCTCCAGCTATGCCTATAAGTCGGCGCATATAATACATATTTTTTAATGTTTGGGATTTAAGTAAGGACAAGGCGAGTTCGGGATACAGGGAGGTAAAAGATTCATTTAAAAAGTGTTTTGCGGGGAAGAAGTAAACTTCGCAGGGAGTTAAGGAGTATACGGCGTAATGATTTACGTGGTCAAAAGCGACTAAATCATAAAGTAAGGTACCCTCTCCCACATGCAGAAGAGAAATTTTTGTGTCTGAGCCATCATAAGCGGGAATGGGAGCTTCATGTACGCCCCGCGCTTTGCCGTATTTTAAGTAGTAAAAACCTTGTTCGCCATTGATTTCGGGGGGTATATATTCTTTGGCTTTAAAGGTCATATACGTCCCCAAATGTAACACGCTTTCCCATTCGCGGGAGATGTCCGTGACCCAAATGGGATTATAATAAAACTCGTTTTTTCGATGTACTGCCGGGTAGCTACGCGGTTTTGATAATGCACCTGATGTTTTCATCTTTTCAGCAACCTTAGCCGATACATCATTTTCGTTAAAATTTGTCATTTTACACCTCTCATTTCTCCTGTTTCAATACATTTTAAAAAGCATCCATCCTTTCAATATGCACCTTTTTTCACGTACTTCTTTTGTACGTTGTCATTCATATAGCTTTTTCTATGGATTTTTGCAAATAATCATTGGAAAAAAAATGACTTCCTCTTGACATTTTTATATAAGCCGAAACATTAACCTCCCTATTTTACTTATATAAATTTATTCAAATTAAAAGTAATTACTTTTATCAATATTTTCAATAGGAAGACTTTTCCTTAGCTCTTTATCTACAAAAATTCGCCTAGATACTGCATTTATGATAATGCCTCTCATAACACAATAAGAAAATTTAAAAATGTCCATAAAAATACATTTGTGATTTTTTTCGTAAATAAAAATATCCTCATATAAACAAGGTGTCTACATGAGGATATATATGAAGTTATTTTTCCGTAATACAATAATATTGTATACTTTCAGTATATTACCACTAACAAGAAAAATATTTTTTTTGACAGAGCAAAGTTGTAAAAGCTGTATGCCTTTCCTCAGCTAAAAAAGCTTCACGAGCAAAAAAGTCCACTAAGCGCCCTTCGTGTAAAACAGCGATATTTTCACAAAGACGCAAAACAGAGCGAATATCGTGTGATATATATAAGTAAGAAAGCCCTAGCTCCGTTTTCAACTCTTGCAATTTCTCTTGTAATTGTTCGGCAACAACAGCGTCTAAATCTGCTAAAGATTCGTCTAAAAGCAATACCTTAGGTTGTAAAGCCAAGGCACGCGCAAGACACAAGCGCTGTAATTGTCCGCCGCTCATATGCAGAGGGTATTTTTGTGCAAAACTTGGCGGCAAGTCCACAAGCTTTAGTAATTCTACCACCTTATCAGCTTCTGCCGCCTTATTTTGCAGTGCAAGGACTTCTTTATTAGCATGAATGGGTTCAAGTAAAATATCACAAACACGCATACGCGGATTCACCGCAAGGCGCGCGTGCTGAAAAACCGCTTGAAGATGCTTACGCCACGGTGCTTTAGCGGCTGTTCTTTCTATATTATGCCCGCAGCACGTCATATGCCCGCTGTCTGCACGCTCTAAGCCTAAGAGCATGCGTATAAAGGTGCTCTTTCCTGCACCATTAGCCCCCACAAGCCCCACACTTTGCCCAGAAAATAACTCTAAGCTCACAGCGTCCAAGACCTTTTTATGGGAATAGCTTTTGCTCACAGCACAGGCTTGCAAAAGCGGTGCGCCTTGCGGCTCTGCGCTCTTTTTCTTTACATGCACAACACGTTCTAAAGATTGCAAACGCTCATAGGCTTGTACAAGATTTTTAGTCACTTCATGCTGTGGCTGTTGTGTTACCTGCGTAAAATCCCCTTGCTCTACCACGCGCCCCTCATGCATAATGGCAATGCGCTGTGCCATGTACGCCGCCGCGGAAAGGTCGTGGTCAATATACAATAAAGCAAAGCTGTATTTTTTTTGTAAGCGTTGTAAAAGGTGTAAAATATGCCATCGTGAAGGGGTATCTAAGCCCGAAAGAGGTTCGTCGGCAATAATACATGAAGCTGTTCCTGCTAAAATAGCCCCCAAAGCAAGGGCAAGCATACATCGATGCAACATGCCGCCGCTGAGTTCAAAGGGATAGCTTTGTAAAATTTTTTGCGGATCCTCAAAGCCCACAGAACTGAGTACATGCTGTGTAAAATCCGCCAAATCACCTTTAGACATACAGTGACAAAAAGTTTCGTGAAAAGCCCATTGTAGAGGAAAAAGTGGGTCAAAGCAGTCGGCTGGATTTTGCATAATAAGGGCAGGACGCCCCTGTGCCACCTGTACAGAGCCTTGTGTGAGGGTGAGATTGGGCGCCAGTAAACCGGCAAGCGTCATGGCAATTAAAGATTTACCAGAACCGCTGGCCCCCATAAGCGCCAGACTTTCTCCCGCTGTCAAATGCAGGCTGACATCGTCCACCAAGATTTTTTGCCCTGCTCGTATTTGTATAGCCTGTGCTCTAAGCATTATTCTGCCTCTTCTTGTAAAGCAGGGTCAAGCCTATCGCGTAAGGCATCCCCCAAAAGATTACTGGCCGCTGTGGCTAAAAACACCATGAGCCCTGGATATACAATCAACTGCGGTTGTGTGCGTAAATAATTTCTGGCTTCAGAAATCATGACGCCCCACTCTGGCGTAGGCGGTTGAATACCTAAACCTAAAAAGGACAGACCAGCCACATGTAAGAGCATATGCCCCACATCCAAGGTGGCTAAAATACACATCTGCCCCAAGATAGCAGGCACAAAATGGCGTAAAATAATACGCGTGCGGCTCACGTTCATACTCTGCGCCGCCAGTATATAATCTCGATTTTTAAGGCTTAACACATAGCTACGCACCAAGCGCGTATACCAAGCCATATGTGTAATACTAATAGCCAGCACCAAATTACTCAAGCCCGTTCCCAAGACGCTGATCATAAAGAGTGCCAAAACAATGGTAGGAAAGACCATCATACCGTCGCAGATACGCATGACTATAGTATCAAAAATTCCCCCCACCGTGGCACATAAAGCGCCCAAGGCTGTAGAAACGCACACTAAAACGCTCAAAATAGCCAACACTGTCAGTAAAGAATACTGCGCCCCCACCATCAAACGTGAAAAAACGTCACGCCCCAGATGATCTGTGCCTAAAAAATGTTCTGCGCTCATGGGCAAAAACTTTTGGCTCAAATCCACCACAGTGCCGTCATAAGGCGCCAACCAATTTCCTAAGACAACGCTTATAAGCAAGGGCACCATGATGACCAAAGCTATATATATTTTTTTATCGTGCCGCATACTTTAGCCCTTCCGTTTCCAAGAGAGTGTACTTTTCACTGCTACACGCGGGTCAATAATGGCGTATAAAATGTCCACTATCAAATTGATTCCCACAAAGATAAAAGCCATAAGCAAGGTAAAAGCCTGAATAACGGGATAGTCATGGTTATAAATGGCAGAGATGACATAACGCCCCACCCCCGGCCAGTTGAAAATGCTTTCTACAATGACGGCGCCGCCCAAAAGTTCTCCAAAGTACATGCCTAAAGCCGTCAGCACAGGAATACTGGCATTGCGCAAAATATGCAGCCAAATACGCCAACGCACCACGCCACGCGCCCGCGCATAAATCACATAACGGCTTTGCATATGTTCCAGTATAGCCCCACGCACCAAGCGCGCATTAATACCTAGAGTCATAAAAGCCAAAGTACACACTGGAAGCACTAAAAAATCTGCACCGCCATAGCCCATAGCTGGCAATATATCCCACCAGCGCGCAAACACTAAAATCAATAAAAATCCTAGCCAATACGAGGGCATAGACACAGCGCTGAAAGAAAGGCAGCGTATGGCATAATCTGGCCATGTGTCGCGGTATAAAGCGCCTATAATGCCCAGCGGAATACTTCCCACCACCGTCAAGAGCATAGCCCATAGGGTGAGCTCTAAGGTTGCAGGAACAAAGGCTAAAATCTCTCCCAATGCCGATGTTCCCGACACGTAAGACAGTCCCCAATCACCTTGCACAGCTTGCACCAACCAGCGTAAATATTGTTCCCATAAGGGCAGATGTAGTCCTAAGCTTTCACGTACTTCACTTAATACGGCTTCTGTAGGTGGCAAGCCAGAAAGGCGCACATATGCCAGTGCCGCGTCGGCATTGCCCATGCGCAAAACAAGAAACACAAAAAGCGATATGCCTAGGCACAGTGGGATAAGTGCCAGCAAGCGGCGTAAGATAAATATGAGCATATATTTCCAGTGGTAATTATATGTTATTTTTTTGTAACAGCCTTTTTTTATTTTCTTGGGGGAACTTTTCCCTTTAAAAAGGACAAGTTTAGAAAAAAAAGTTCCCCCAAACCCCCTCAAAAAAACCATTTACCATGTTATTTACTTCTTGAATTGAAATAGTGCGGCAATATTATTCTGAAAAGTTTCCCTCCCCAAGAAATCACTGCCATTGCACTATATGTAAAATCAAATCAGCAGACACAGGCGCAAAAGAAAAGTTTGTAAGCCTGTCTTTCTTATGCAGAGCTTTATCTACTGTATAGGAAAGGGGAATATACACTTCCGCTTCATGAATAATACGCCACACCTCAGCAAAGCTTTTTTCAATGTCAGCTTGTTCCGTGCTGTGCAAAGCTTTTTCCATGGCAATATCAAGGGCAGATTTTTGCTCAATAAATCTTTGTGCTTGATATTCTGCATGACCAGGCACTTGCATAATGCTCAGATAAGAAAAAGGCGCATAAGGCGCACCAGAGGAATTGGCGAAAATAAGGTCAAAATTTCCCGAAGTTTGCGACTCCATAAAAGCCACGCCTTCCTCACCTATTAACTGCACATCTATGCCAATACGCGCCAAATTGCTTTGCACTACTTGGGCAATGGCGCGCATAAGGCTTTCATGCGCCACAAATTTCAAGCTCAACTGCAAAGGCTTACCGTCTTTTTGACGGAAGGTCTCGCCCTCTACACGCTTCCAGCCCGCCGCATCAAGAAGCTTTTCTGCTTCTTGTACGTCATAAGGATAGGGTGTCAAAGGCACATCACAGTAAGGAAGCGTCTTTGCCATAAGCGCCTCAGCGGGTAACTCTTGCCCTAAAAGCACCCCTTGTAAAATACCTTTACGGTCAATGGCGCGCATAATGGCTTGACGTACATTTATATGATTAAGGGCTTCTTTGCCAGAATTCATGGCTATAAGGCGGGTATTACGCGCCTCAGAAGAGTGCGCCACAAAGCTTGTATCTTGTGTAAAAAGCTCATAGGCATCGGGATACACTTCTGCTGTGCCGTGATCGCCCATAACCGTTGCCATAAGGTCAATGGCGCCTGTTTCCAAGGCTAAAGCACGCGCTTCTGCGTCAGGAATAACTTTCACCACAATGCTTTTGGGGGATTTTTCTGTAAAGGCGGCTTTGTTCCAGAAATTTTCATGACGTACAAAAACATCATATTGCCCTTTTTTACGCTCTTTCCACACCCAAGGACCTGTACCCACAGGAACAAAATTGGCTTTGTCTTTTGCCATACTCTCCAGTACGCGCGGCGACAAAAAGCGTAAAGGGCGCACAAAGGTCAATTCTTGTAAGGTGGCGGCATAAGGACTTTTTAAGGTCAAGGAAAAAACGTGGTCGTTAAGAGCTTTGTAGGAATCAATACGTCCTATAAGCTCCATCCACGCATGGCGTTTTTTATTGGCAAAAACCGCATCAAAGTTTTTTACCACCGCATGCGCCGTAAAAGGCTCACCGTCAGAAAAAAGGACATTCTCGCGCAAGGTGAAAGTATAGGTCTTTTTATCGGGAGAAATCTGCCAAGAAGTGGCTAAGTACGGCTCTATTTTGCCGCCCTCGCCATAATGCACAAGAGATTCATACACAAGACCTTGAGCAAACATCATGTTGGCGCCGTAATCATGCGGATGTAATGGGCCCACATGCGCACTCCAAGCGTATACAAGGGTGTCCTTGTCAAAACCTGTATTGGCATGCGCTACACAAGCCAATGCCAACACAAAAAAGACGCTCAACGCGCCACAAAAGGCTTTTACTTTTTTCATACTTCCCCCTCAAAATAATATGCTCCTTTTCTACGCATAAAGAGGGGGCGTGTCAATTTTTTAAAATCGTGCTACGATTTTGTGTAAGGCAAGAAAATCTACACGGCGTCTATGTCCAAGTACAATCCTTGCGTCAAGTAGTTTTGCACATAGTCTTTCACGCCGTCTTCAAGGCTTGTATCACAAGGGGGGCAACCTTGAGCCAGCAATCTGTCCATTTTGGCTTCTGTATAATTTTGATATTTACCGTGTAAAATCTCAGGCATATCCATATATTCAATACGCGCTTCTTTGCCCATAGCGGCAAACACCGCCCGCGCCAAGTCGTTCCATGTACGCGCCGTCCCTGTGCCCACATTATACACGCCGCACACAGTATTTTGTGTGAGCAGCCAGTGCATAGTGCGCACGCAATCCTTCACATACACAAAATCACGCATTTGCCCGCCGTCGGCATAGTGTGGTGTATTGGAACGGAACAAACGCAAAGCGCCTGTTTCTGAAATTTCCGTATAGGCTTTACACACCACAGAGCGCATGGCGTTTTTGTGGTATTCATTGGGACCATACACATTGAAGAATTTCAGCGAGACCACCTTGTCTATATGTCCTGTACGCAAAAGCCACATATCAAAGAGCTGCTTCGTATATCCGTACATATTCAAAGGGCGTAAGAGAGGTATACGCTGTACAGCGTCGTCAAAGCCAAGGCTTCCGTCGCCATAGGTGGCAGCAGAAGAGGCATTCACAAAGCGTATGCCTTGTTTCAGAGCCGCTTGGCATAGGTCACGGGTAAAATGGAAGTTATTTTCCATAAGGAAATCAGCATCGCGCTCGGTGGTGTCCGAACACGCGCCCAAATGCACAATGCCTTGCACATTGTCATCAAGGCCTTGTGAGCGTACTTTTTGTATAAAATCTGTACGGTGCACATAATCGGTATAACGCAAGCCCACAAGGTTTTTCCACTTTTCCGACGTGCCCAAATTATCCACCACCAACACATCATCTATGCCTGCTTTATTGAGTTCCCATAAAAGCGCACTGCCTAAAAAACCTGCACCGCCGGTGATAATATACATACTGACCTCGTATATAGTGTAGTAACTTTTTTATGTATTTTTCAAGCACAACTTTTGTTAAAAAGTATAAAAATCCAATGCTGGATGGCGTTCAATAAGCTTTTCTTGCGCCAATTTTTCATAAAAAAGGCGTAAACCGTCCAGTTCATCACCGCGTAAGGTATACAGCAAGCCTTCATGGTAATAGGCATGTAATTCTTCACGAGATAAGGGGCAACCGTAGCGCGTTAAATCTAAAATTACATCCATATTGGCAAAGCTCCACGCTCGCGCCTCATGAAAAAGCTTAGCAGGGTCTTGGCTAAAAAGCTTGGCATCTGCCGCTTGACGACTCACCACCCACAAACCAAAAATAAAGGGTAAGCCCGTCCAACTACGCCAGCCTTCAGCAAGGTCAAGCTTGTAGGGATAATCAGCATGATTACGTAAACGCAAGGCTTCGTCACCAATGGCCAAAAAAGCCTTGGGTGCTTTGCCAGCGGCTAAACATTGGCTCACATTGCCCACATGAAAATTGGCTATAATGCCGTATTTTTGCTGTAAAAGCAGACGCAATAAAGCTACAGAAGTGGCAGTTTCGCCAGTGATGAGAATATCCGCCCCTTGCAATTCTTCCACAGGGCAAGAAGACAACAAAAGCACGCTCATAACAGGCCCGCGCGAACCGATGGACAAGTCTTCTATGAGATAATACTGCTCAGGATGACAGGCATATTCAAAGGCTGAAATGGACGAAATATGCAACTCTCCACGCGCCATCATAGTATTGAGCACAGCGGGCGGCGCAGAAACCATTTCAAATTCATGGGCAATACGTCCCGACTCCAAAGGGTAATAAATGGGCAATACATTTAAGTATCCAATGCGTCCCATGCGTAAAGGCTTATGCCCACAAATGTTTTGTCCCATATCTATCTCCTTTAAAGCAAGCCTGTCGAGACCTAGTGATTTTTGATATTCTTATAAAAACACACAACAGACTGTTCAAAAAGCATTGGAGGCAAGGAAAGCGACGTTTTTTGCGGAGGGAGCGTATAAAACATACGTGACCAAAGCAAAAAACAAGCTTGACGAAGCATACAATGCTTTTTCAACAGTCTGTGTCTAAACAGGTGTATAATCCATAGTCCGCTGCACAGGCTCAAAACCCGCCGCGCGTATGATTTTATGAATATCCTCACGAGTCAAAGAATAACTTGTACCTGCCGCCGCCACCACATTTTCCTCTAACATAAGAGAACCAAAGTCATTGGCGCCATAAAAAAGCCCTAATTGCCCAATATGTGGCCCCATAGTCACCCATGAAGACTGAATATTTTTAATATTATCAAGTACAAGGCGAGAAACAGCCAACATACGTAAATAGGCTGGAGCTGGTAAGGTTTCACACACAATATTGGTATTGCCAGGCTGAAATGTCCACGGAATAAAGGCCGTAAATCCGCCCGTTCTATCTTGTGTATCACGCACGGCAAAAAGATGGTCTAAACGGTGGCGCGGCTCTTCTTCATGCCCAAACATCATGGTAGCTGTGGTGCGCAAACCAAGGGCGTGAGCTTCTTCCATAATTTCTAACCAGCGCGTAGCAGAACATTTATTGGGTGACACTTGCTTACGCACATCATTGTGTAAAATTTCCGCACCGCCACCTGGCAAAGAATGTAAACCACTGGCTTTAAGACGCTGTAAAATCTCTGACGTGCTCATGCCATAAAGCTCAGACCAATAAGCTATTTCTGGCGGTGAAAAAGCGTGAATATGTAGCGCTGGCCATGTGTCACGCATCCAAGAAAGCAAGTCTTCATACCAAGAAAAAGGCAAGTCAGGATGATGCCCCCCTTGCATAAGCACTTGTGTGCCGCCAAGGGCGAGAGTTTCATTGATTTTTTCCGTCATGGACTCACGAGAAATGACATAACCTTCTTCATGCTCAGGGGCGCGATAAAAAGCACAAAAACGGCACGCGCACACGCACACATTGGAATAATTGATATTTCTGTCACCCACATAGGTCACTTTAAGCTCAGGATGCAAACGTAAACGCATACTGTGCGCAAGCTGTCCCAAAGTAGGCAAGGACGCCTCATAATATAAAGCTTCGGCATGCTGACGTTCTAGGCGTTGCCCAGCAAGAACACGCTCTGCCGCTTCTTGCACAGCACTGCTTTCCGCAAAAGGGGAATGACTGTTCACAAATTCCATATTATGCCTCCACCTCTTCAAAAGCCGCATTACGTCGCACAGGTCTGAAGCCCGATTCTTTAATCATACGCTCTAAGGAGGCAACAGTCATGCCTTGTTCTGACTGCGCGCCTGCCATATGCCCTATATGTTCTTCTACAATGGTTCCGTCCAAATCATTGGCGCCATACCACAAAGCCGTCTGTGCCAATTTTTCTCCCATCATAATCCAATAGCCTTTAATATGCGGGATATTATCCAACATAAGACGCGAAACAGCCACAGTGCGTAATTGGTCAAGCCCTTTATGCGCACCTATGTGCTCTTGAGGAAGAAGCAATTTACTGTTCTTGGTTTGGAAAGGGAGGGGAATAAAACAGGTGAAGCCGTGGCTCTTGTCTTGCTGCTCGCGCAATTGACATAAGTGGTCTACGCGCGCTTCAACACTTTCCACATGCCCAAAAAGCATAGTACAGTTAGTGCGAATGCCTAGACTGTGCGCCTCACCACACACTTGTAACCATGTGGCGGCGTCGGCCTTAATGGGGCATATTTTTTGACGTATCTGCACATCAAAAATTTCTGCACCGCCGCCGGGCATCATAGACAGCCCTGCCGCTTGTAAACGCTTGAGCACTTCCAAAGTGCTTATGCCTTCAAGCTTGGCAAAGTGGGCAATTTCCACCGCCGTAAAGGCTTTGATCATCAAGCCTGGGCACAGCTCTGTGACTGAACGTAAAACGTCCTCAAACCACGATAAAGGTAAGGTAGGATGACAACCGCCCACAATATGCAGCTCATCAAGGCGCAAGCTTTTGCTCACCCCTTCTTGTGCCGAACGCACTTTTTCTAAAATCATCTCTTTTGTCAGCACAAAAGCGCCGTCATCGCTCTCTTTTTCGCGACAAAAGGCACAAAAAGCGCAATCATTGACACAGACATTTGTGTAATTTATATGACGATTTACCACATAATGCGCCGCATCTCCATGCAAGCGTGTGCGCACATGATGCGCCAAAGCCCCCACAGCATTCACATCCGCACAAGCAAAAAGTGCCACGCCGTCCTCATAAGAGAGACGGGTATTTTCCATAACCTTTTCATATATGGCGCCAAGGCCAAGTTGCGTATAATATTTGACGTTAAGCATAGTTTATGATTATGTTCCGTCCTGCGTGAGCTGTCAATGCCCTTTTCTTAAACTTTACAGAGATATTTTTATGCAAGATACTATTACCCTTGGAATTTCCCCCTGTCCCAACGACACATTTATTTTTCATGCCCTACTACACGGGCTTGTGGATGTGCCCTTTAAAATACAATGCGTCATGGCAGACGTAGAAGAGCTCAATGCCCGCGCCTGTGCTGGAGAACTTAACGCCACCAAACTTTCCGTAGGCGTGCTTCCCAAGGTCTTACCTCAATATGCAGTTTTACGCAGTGGCGCGGCCTTAGGCTTTGGCTGTGGGCCTTTGCTCATCGCTCGTGAAGCTCTTTCACTGGAAGACCAGCGCCATGCCGCCATTGCCATTCCTGGGCATATGACCACCGCCGCCTTGTTGCTCAGTTTACACGGGCATTTTGGCGGTGCACGTCAAGAAATGGTATTTGACCAAGTTATGCCCCATGTTTTAGAGGGCAAAAGCCCCATGGGACTTATTATTCACGAAGGGCGTTTTACCTACGCTGACCACGGTCTGCATAAAATCCTTGACCTTGGTCAGTGGTGGGAAAGTAATTTTCACGCGCCCTTACCTCTTGGTATTATCAGCACGCGCCGTGATATGCCCCGCACTCATGCCTTAGCTTTAGAAAAAGCCATCACACAAAGTATAGAATATGCTTACGCGCATCCCGAAGCCAGCGCAGATTTTATCCGCGCCCACGCTCAAGAACTTTCTGAAGAAGTGACCGCGGCGCATATTGCCACCTTTGTCAATGAATACAGCTTGCAACTTGGTGACTTAGGCGAAAAAGCCATCACCCTCTTATTAGAGAAAGCCCTGCAAGAAAGTAATTGTGCATCTTGTAAAGATGTTTCCATATTTTTAGAAAGTGCCGTCAAAAAGTAACTTTAAGACCTATACAAGTAAAGGCATGGATTGCTTCGCTTTGCTCGCAATGACCTTGATTGTCACGCTGAGTCATTGCGAGGAGCGTTAGCGACGCGGCAATCCATGAATTTTATTTTTCAACACCCTGATGACATTTTTACCCTTAGGGGAACCCTATGCGAAGTTTTTTTTCACTTCTTGAAGCAAAGCGCTTAATGCGCCTTGGTGTGCCTATTTTTGTTGCCCAGCTTTCAGCTATGGGCATGTCCTTGGTGGACACCATTATGACTGGTCAGGCCAGCGCCGTAGATATGGCGGCAGTGGCGGTGGCTAGTTCTGTGTGGAACCCTATTTCTCTTTTTGGCATAGGCATTTTACTTGCCATTTCTCCCTTGAGTGCGCAACTGGTAGGGGAGGGTAAGGAAAAAGACACCCCCCACCTTATGCGTCAAGGTGTTTGGCTGGCGGGAGTGTTATCTGTTTTGCTTATGTCGCTTTTTTATATAATCTCATTACATATGGGCGCTTTTCAATTAGAGCCACGCCTTGAAGATTTAGCTGGTGGGTATTTGCGCGCTGTGCTTTGGGGTTTGCCCTTATTCTATCTTTTTATTTGTGTGCGCGGCTTTGTGGAAGGCTTTTCCATGACCAAGCCTGCCATGGTGATTTCTTTTATAGCACTGCTCTTAAATATCCCCATCAACTATATTCTTATTTACGGTCACTTAGGATTTCCAGCCATGGGCGCCGTAGGTTGCGGCGTTGCCACAGCCATATGTTTTAGCTTTATGGGTATCAGTATGGCGGCCTATGTGTGCTATACACAAAAATTCAAACACTTGGGAAAATTATTTCGCCCGCTTTTCTCATCGTCTCCCACAGCCCATGTTTTGCAGGGGTCTCCATCTTTACAAAGTGTACAAAAACGTTTTGATACACAGGTTATGAGACGTATTTTCCGCATTGGTTTTCCAGGCGCATTGGCCATGCTTTTTGAAATTTCCCTCTTTGCTGCTTCCGCCCTTGCCATTGCCCCTTTAGGCACTAGTATTGTAGCAGGGCATCAAGTGGGCCTCAGTGTCACCAGCACGCTTTTTATGATACCTCTTTCCATTAGTATCACTGCTTCCATCCGTATCAGTCATTATCTCGGTGCAGGACAATATATTCACGCTCGATACGCAGCGTGGACAGCTTTGATTGTGGGTTTGGGTATTGCTGTGGGCAGCGCATTGCTTATGTATTTTGCACGAGAGCCCATTGTTCTTTTATATAATAATGAAGTTGCCGTGGTCAGTCTTGCCACCACCTTACTTATCTATGCCGCCTCTTTCCAGTTGGTGGACAGCGTACAAATGATAAGCATCGGCGTCTTACGCGGTTATAATGACACACGTATCATTTCCATCATATCCTTTATAGTATACTGGATTATAGCCTTTCCCTTGGGCTATATTTTGTGTCATACAGATTGGATTGTTCCCGCCATGGGAGCACGAGGCTTTTGGGTAGGCTTTATTGTGGGCTTGAGTTTATGCTGTGTGTGCTACTTCGTCCGCATTATACAATTACACAGATTAAGCCCTGAAATGGTGAAATTTAAGATTCATCAGTAATATTTATGTAAAAACTCCTACAAAAAACGCCCTCGGCATCTACATGCTGAGGGCGTTTTTATGATTCAAACTTCATGCGGCATCAATATTCATTTAAAGAATAGAATAACGCCGCCTATAAAAATAAACGTATATACGCCTTATTCACCAAGCAAACGCTTGCTGATTTCCTTGGCGGCGCGACGTCCTGCACCCATAGCAAGAATAACCGTAGCCGCACCAGTAACGATGTCACCACCGGCGAAGACGTTAGGGATGGAAGTTTCGCCTGTTTCTTCATTAACAGACACATAACCCCACTTATTCAATTCAAGCTCAGGGGTAGCTTCCAAAAGAATGGGGTTGGAACGCGTACCCAAGGCTATGATGGCAAGATCTGTAGGAAGATCATAAATATCGCCTTCAATGGCTTCTGGTCTGCAACGGCCGGAAGCGTCGGGCTCACCAAGCTTCATACGTTGCAAAGTCACAGAAGTCAGAACTTGCTTGTCATCGCCGTTAAATTGTAAAGGCGAAGCCAGCATTTCTAATTGGATACCTTCCTCTTCTGCGTGATGGATTTCTTCCAAGCGCGCAGGCATTTCTGCACGAGTACGACGGTATACAATATGTACGCTTTCAGCACCAAGACGCATGGCAGTACGCGCGGCGTCCATGGCAACGTTACCAGCACCGAACACCGTGACATTTTTGCCAAGGTAGGTGGGTGTATCTTGCTCAGGGAATAGATAGGCACGGCCAAGGTTAGCGCGGGTAAGGTATTCGTTGGCAGAGAACACACCCACAAAGTTTTCACCGGGGACGTTTAAGAAGATGGGCAGACCAGCGCCTACACCAATAAAGACAGCGTTATAGCCGTCGTCTAAAAGGTCTTGTACGGTGATGGTTCGACCGCCTACCCAGTTGAGCTTAAAATCTACGTTGTTAAAACGAAGGCCGTCAAGTTCGGTGGCAACTACGTCTTTAGGAAGACGGAAAGAAGGGATACCATAAATAAGCACGCCGCCGGGCTCGTGAAGAGCTTCGTACACGTCTACCTTGATCCCCTTAGAAGAAAGATAGCCTGCTACGGTGAGGGAAGCTGGGCCAGAACCAAGACAAGCTACTTTGAATTCAGGGTGTAAAAGTTCGCAAGAGTTGGTACCTGTCACTTGTTCGCAAGCAGAGCTGGCAATAAAGGTGTCTGCCACATAACGCTCAAGACGGCCAATGGCTACGGCTTCACCCTTAGCTTTTAAAATACAGTTGCCTTCGCACTGTACTTCTTGCGGACACACGCGACCACACACAGCGGGGAGGCTGTTGGTGCTCTTGATAATACGATAGGCAGAATCCATGTCACCGCGAGCCACAGCGGCGATAAATTGCGGAATGGGCACTTCTACAGGGCAACCGCTGACGCATTTGGGCTTTTTACATTGTAAACAGCGAGCCGCTTCCGCCATGGCCATTTCGCGAGTGTAGCCTATGGCTACTTCTTCAAAATTGCGAGCGCGAATGTCTGCAGGAAGGCAGGGCATGGGAGTGCGCGGAGCTAAGGGCTTTTTTTCTTTTTTTGGAGTCTTATTTTCCATGGCAATTACACCTGTAATGTTCGAAAGAAGTTTTTTCTTGTTCTGCAAAGGCAGAGAGACGACGACGAAGTTCGGCAAAGTCCACTTGATGGCCGTCAAATTCAGGGCCGTCTACACAAGCAAACTTGGTTTGACCGCCCACAGTGACACGGCAAGCGCCGCACATACCTATGCCGTCTACCATGATGGAGTTAAGGCTTACAGTAGTGGGGGTATTAAAAGGCTTGGTGGTGCTGGCAACAGCGTTCATCATGGGCACAGGACCCACAGCAACCACTTCAAACACGTCTTTGTCTTCTTCTAATCTGTTGTGTAAAAGCTCTGTCACAAGACCTTTATGACCAACACTGCCGTCATCGGTAGAGATAAGCAATTCATCTACAAAAGAGGAAAGTTCTTTTTCAAAAAGAAGCAAATCTTTATTGCGTGCACCGATAATGCCCACAACTTTATTGCCCTTTTTATGGTGTCCTTTGGCAATGTGGTGCATGGCAGCAATACCTGTGCCACCGCCCACACAAATCACTGTACCCTTTTTCTCAATATGTGTGGGTTTACCCAAAGGACCGCACACGTCAAGAATGGTGTCTCCAGCCTTGAAAGATTCAAGTAATGCTGTACTTTTGCCAAGAACAAGATAAACAATGGTAATGGTACCGGCTTCGGCGTCAGTGTCAGCAATGGTCAGAGGGATGCGCTCGCCATTGGTAGCAAGACGCAACATAACAAAATGGCCTGGTTGTGCCTTTTTGGCAATATGCGGGGCGTCGAGGACAAGTTTACTTGTTTTGCCAGGAATGAGAGATTCCTTGACAAGAATAGGAATTGGCATGAAAACACTCCTTAATAATTCTGTTTGCTTACAAAGCATACCAGTGCTTGAATTGTAAGCCTTTGCTATTTTTTCCATATGTACTAGGATACATATTGGTAAAATTTCCGCACACATTATACAAAAACCACACCAATGGCAAGTAATGTGTCTTATATAAAAATAAAGACTAGGCTTCTCTAAGTAGGAAATATCTTGTTTTTTCTTGAGGAAAAACCAAAATACGCCGCCTATGTAGACTTGCAAGTTGTGTCTCTCTCATTTATAGTCACGCATTATTTTTTTTGGGAGTTGTGTATGTCAAGTATTGCTCTTCTTTTCCCCGGCCAAGGTGCTCAAGAGCTTGGTATGGGGCGTCGCCTTGCTGAGCATTCCTCAGATGCTATGGATATATGGAAAAAAGCTGAAAGCATCAGCGGTTTACCTTTACGTGAAATTTATTGGGAAGGCGATGACGCCGCCATGAGTGATACACGCGCTTTACAACCTGCGCTCACCGTGGTGAATCTTGCCTTATGGCAAGCTCTTGTGGGACGTTTTAGCCCCACCTGCACCGCAGGGCACAGCCTTGGTGAATACGCCTCTTTGGCGGCGGCTAAAGTATTGTCTTTTGACAAGGTGTTAGAGTTGGTTTCTTTACGCGGACGCCTTATGGCAGAAGCTGACCCACACGGCGTGGGCGCCATGGCCGCTATTTTAAAATTGGAACAGGCAAAGGTGCAGGATCTTGCCACAGCCATTGCTGAAGAAAGCGGCGAAATGTTACGTATTGCCAATTATAACACGCCAGGGCAATTTGTGCTCAGCGGCACGAAAAAAAGCATAGAGTTAGCTTTAGCTCGTGTGAAAGAAATAAAAGGGCGCGGCATTGCGCTGAAAGTCAGCGGCGCTTTTCACAGTCCTCTTATGGCTGAAGCTTCTGCTGAATTAGCACCTGTACTGTCCAAGGCTGATTGGTCAAAGCCCATCATGCCTGTATACTGTAATGTGCATGGTCGTGCTGTGCAAGATGCTGAACTTTTACGTGAATGCATGGTGGCACAGATGACTTCTTCGGTGCAGTGGATAGACACCATACAACAGCAATGGAATGACGGCGTACGCGCTTTCTTAGAAGTTGGCCCTAAGGCTGTACTTTCTAAAATGGCGGCGCCTTGTATCACCCCTGTGAGCGAAGACAAGCCTTCTACAGCTTGTTTAACAGATTTTGACCAAGAAGCTCAGTGGTCATAATATATGCCCTTATGGGCGAGAATATTTGAGGAATTTATGGACGCTTTACAAGTCACACGCAAAGCTTTGCAAGAGATAGTACAAGAAATGGGTTTAACCTTTCCGGAAAAGGTCACCATTGAACCCCCAAGAGATGCCAAACACGGCGGCGATTTAGCGGCTAACGTTGCCATGATGCTTGCCAAAGAAGCCAAGATGGCACCACGCGCCTTGGCAGAACAGTTGGCAGAAAAATTACAAGCAAAGCCTTTCATCGCACAGGTGGACGTGGCAGGTCCCGGCTTTTTAAACGTGACCTTACAGCCAGAGTTTTGGCAAGAATGCTTGCTCTATATGGAAGAAAAGGGATCACGTTATGGCGCCGATGTCTTGGACGAAAAAAAGAAAACCCAAGTGGAGTTTGTTTCTGCTAACCCCACAGGGCCTTTACATATTGGGCACGGACGCGGCGCCGCTGTGGGCGACAGCGTAGCAAGGATTTTGCGCTTTGCTGGGCACGAAGTTGCCACAGAATATTATATCAATGACGCCGGCAATCAAATGCGCTTGCTGGGTCTTTCTGTGTGGTTGCGTGCGCGTGAGCTGAAGAACTTGCCTGTGGAATGGCCAGAATCTTACTATAAGGGTGAGTATATTATTGATATTGCCAAAGAAGTTCTTTTGCAAACACCAAGCACCCTCCCTCAAGAGTTGGCAGAAAAGCTCTTAGCTAACGCCGCTGGTCTTTTGGAAAAAGACGACGCAGAAGCGCAAGATATTTGCTATGAATACGCCATGACCAGCATTATGGAAGGCATCAAAAAAGACCTCGTGGATTTTCGCGTAGGGCATGATGTGTGGTTTTCCGAAAAGTCTTTAGTAGAGCGCGGCGCCATTGACGCAGGCTTTGCAGCCCTCAAAGAAGCTGGCTTGTCCTATGAAAAAGACGATGCTTTGTGGTTTGCCACAGAAAAATTGGGCGACGACAAAGACCGTGTTTTACGTAAGTCTGACGGTTCATTGACCTATTTTGCTTCGGATATTGCGTACCATCACCATAAATTTGAGCGCGGATTTGACTATCTTATAGATGTGTGGGGCGCTGACCATCACGGTTATATTCCGCGTATGCGTGCCGCCATTACCGCCATTGGGCGTGAGCAAAAAGACTTTGACGTGGTGCTTATCCAATTGGTGAACTTGCTTGAAAACGGTACGCCCGTGAGCATGTCCACACGCGCGGGTACCTTTGAAACCTTGGCAGATGTGGTGGCAGAAGTGGGCGCAGACGCCGCGCGCTTTATGTTCCTTTCGCGCAAAAGTGACAGCCCTCTGGATTTTGACTTAGAGCTTGTCAAACAGCGTAGCATGGAAAATCCTGTGTATTATGTGCAATATGCCCATGCGCGTATTTGCGCCTTGTTGCGTCGTTGTGAAGAAAGAGGCATGACTTTGGGTACAAAGTCCGCTATGGCTGATGTAGCTCCCTTAACCCATGCCGATGACTTGACACTTATTCGCGCCGCGGCACGTTTCCCGCACGTGATTAAGCTTGCCGCCACCCATTTAGGGCCGCATTATGTGAGTCATTATCTTTCAGAACTGGCTGCAAGTATCCATAGCTATTATGGAAAGCATCATATTCTGCAAGAAGAAAACACAGCCCTTGCCTTGGCACGCTTAAGCTTATTGCGTACTTGCGGCGCTGTGCTTGCTACAGGGCTTGACTTGCTTGGTGTTTCTGCGCCTGACACTATGTAAAAGGTTGTCAATATATTAAAATAGTTAAATAATATTAGGGAAAGCCATGACACAAAACACAAAAATACCAGAACCCGTTGTCGAAGAAAAAACACCCATTGCAGATTTTACTGTGACCTTGGGCTTTTCTTCGCTCATGACGGCGCTCACTGTTTTTGTGGGTTGTGTTGTGGTGGCCTTTATGATGGGCGTTATCGTGGGGCGTGACGATGACGATCAGC
Organism: uncultured Desulfovibrionaceae bacterium; assembly: GCA_964369335.1. Taxonomy (GTDB): domain Bacteria; phylum Desulfobacterota; class Desulfovibrionia; order Desulfovibrionales; family Desulfovibrionaceae; genus CAYJAD01. Next base: position 19,745 of record CAYJFR010000004.1, read on the forward strand.
TGACCCTCGCGCAAGTGGTGGCAGAAAGAGAACGCGCCAAGGAAGCTGCCCAAGCGGCTCAAGGCGACACAATACCACCAGAGCTTTCTTCTGATGCCACTGCTGGCTCAAAAGAAAACATTGTTCCCAATATGACCGTGTCTGACCATGCGAAAATCATGTCGCCCGAAGAGTTAAAGTACGCTACTGAACTCAAGGCGCGTTCTGGTAACAATGCCCCAAAAACTCCCCCTACTCCTGCTACCCCTAAACCTGCGCCCAGTGCCCCTAGTGCTGAGGCAGCGCAAAAGCCGCAAACATCTCCCTCAACAGCACAAAGCACTGAGCAAGACAAGAAAACAGCTCTGTACGATTATATATATCAAGTGGCTTCTCTGAAAGATGAAGGAGCTGTGGACAAATTGCGCGCTCAGTTGGAAGGGGAAGGCTTGCGTACACGTATGAGTAAAGTAGGCGCGTATTTAAAGGTTGTTGTGCTTATGCGAGGCACAGAAGAACAAGCTCTGGCTTTGCAAGACCGTATGGTGGAGCTCAAACTAGGCAAACCTTTGCAACAGCAAAAACAAGCGGTAGAATAATATGTCAGCTTTAGCCTCTTTTTGCGCCCTTGTGGGACGTACCAGCATAGATATTCTGGCTCATATGGGCAGCCTCTTTTTATTTCTGCTCGTATCCTTACAACAAAGTTTTTCAACACCGCATCTTTTTTCCAAATGCCGCGAGCAAATGTATAATATTGGCTCTAAGTCTCTGTTTCTTATTTTGCTCATTGGTATTTTTTGCGGCATGGTGCTGGGCTTGCAAGGGTATTATACCTTGGTGAAGTTTGGCTCTACGGGCATGCTCGGCGCCGCGGTGGCACTCACGCTTATTCGTGAGCTTGGCCCTGTGCTCACAGCCATCATGCTTACGGGACGCGCTGGTTCTGCCATGACAGCAGAAATCGGCGTCATGCGTATTTCTGACCAAATAGACGCCTTGGAAGTCATGGACATTCAGCCCATAGGCTACCTTGCCACGCCGCGCCTTTTGGCAGGGCTTATGGTCTTTCCTCTGCTCACCGCCATATTTAACGTCATCGGCATCATTGGCGGCTATTTAACAGGCGTGCTTATGCTTGGTATTAATGAGGGGGCGTACTTTTATCAAATACAAAGCGCCGTGACCTTGTCCGATGTGATGGGGGGCTTCGCAAAAGCCATCACCTTTGGTATCATAGTTATTACAGTATGTTGTCACCAAGGCTATTACGCCCATCTGCGTCAAGACAGTGTGGGTCCTGCTGCTGTGGGTAATGCCACCACTTCCGCTGTGGTGCTTGCTTCAAGCCTCATTCTTGTGGCAGATTATGTTCTCACCTCTTTTTTACTGTAGGCAGGCCCTTGTATGCAAAACACCACCATCACCTTGAAAGATTGCAGTATAGGCTATGAAGATCATGTGGTTGTACGCCGTATCAATGCCCATATGCCGCAAGGAAAGATTACAGCGGTTTTAGGCGGTTCTGGCAGTGGCAAGTCCACCTTATTACGCCACCTTGTGGGGCTTTCTCGTCCCAGTGAGGGAAAGATTTTTTTAGGCGATACAGATTTTTTTGCCCTACCAGAAAGAGAATTTCGACGTTTGCGTAGGCGTATGGGCATGCTTTTTCAAGACGGCGCTTTACTTGGCGCTTTATCCTTATTGGATAATGTAGCCTTACCTTTACACGAGCATACTAATCTTTCCCAAGAGCGCATTCACAAAGCGGCTTTGCGTACTTTGCGCCTTGTGGGCTTAGAAGATTTTGCGCATTTTTACCCTAGCCAACTTTCGGGCGGTATGCGTAAAAGAGCCGGTCTTGCCAGAGCAATTATCACCGACCCGCCTGTACTTTTTTGTGACGAACCCACGTCAGGTTTAGACCCCATCACAGCGGCGCAAATGGATCAAATGCTGCTGGATATGAAAAAAACTTTTCCTCAAATGACTATGGTGGTGGTGAGTCATGACCTTGCCTCTTTAGAGCGCATTGCTGACCATGTCTTAATGTTGGCAGAGGGAAAACTTATTTTTTGCGGTGCGTGGGAAGCTTTAAAGCAGTCTGAAGACGTATATGTGCAAGATTTCTTAGCGCGTAAAGCCGAGCCTTTGGCGCAAGGGCATTTTGAAGAACAAGACGAAGAAGTGCATGCTGCCCTCCAAGCGTGGATGCATGAATAAATACAACAACCTCATGATACGGAATACAAGGGGGCGCAATGAAAAAATCTCGTGAAATCAGTTTAGGTATTTTTGTCTTATTGGGCTTGCTTTGCACAGCCTACCTCACAGTAAAACTCGGTAAAATGGAAGTTTTTGGCGGTGACGGCTATACTATTACGGCGCGCTTTTCTTCTGTGACGGGCTTAAAAGTGGGCGCAAGCATAGAAATTGCAGGTGTCAGTGTGGGGCGTGTTGCCAATATAGGACTTGAAAAGCAAAGTGCGCAAGCTTTAGTGACTTTATATTTGAATCATGATATTAAGCTCACCGAAGACACTATTGCTTCTGTGAAGACCAGTGGTCTTATTGGTGATAAATATGTGAGTCTTGCCCCTGGAGGTGCTGACGCATATTTAGAACCCGGCGATGAAATTGTAGATACTGAATCAGCTTTAGATATTGAATCTATTATCGGAAAATTTGCTTTTGGAGGTGTATAATGCGTCGTAATTTTCTTGTATGTATAATGCTTATAGGTGCATTATTGTGGGCTTCTACAGCTATGGCCAGCGGTCCTGAAGATGCACAAAAACAGTTGCAAACGTCGGTGACGCGTATTTTAAATTATATCAAATCGCCTGGATATAAAGATGCATCCTCGCGCAAATCCCTCAACGCTTCCATTGAAAAAGAAGTGTATGCCATTTTTGATTTTAATGAATTTTCCATGCGCACAGTGGGCGCCTTTTGGAAAAAATTCACCCCTGAGCAGAAAAGTACCTTTAACACTGCTTTTGCAGAATTGCTTTTTGCCACCTATTTAGACCGCATTGACGGTTATAATGGGGAAAGCGTTACTTATGATGGCTTTGTAAGTGGTAACAACGGTAAGCGTGTAGAAGTGCGCACCACAGTGACCGTTAACAACAATCAAAAAGTACCGTTAAACTATCGTATGTTACCTAAAAACGGACAATGGCGCGTGTATGACGTACTTGTAGAAGGTGTAAGCCTTGTAAAAAACTACCGCACACAATTTAACGACGCCCTACAAAGCGGCTCTCCTGAAGCGCTTATAGCTCGTGTGCGTGAAAGATCCGCCGCCATTAAGGGACAGAGTTATGGAAATTAGATGTCTTCGCTTGTTCCTCGTAGCTTTGCTATTGAGTTCAAGCATGCTTATGATGTCTTGCGCTGCGGAGAACGCTTCTTTGTCTCCGTCTACAGATTACAGCGCAGGTCAAGAGGGCGGAGCAGACACAGGTTTTAGCGATGGCGACCTTGATGATTATGACAGCGCGCCCATTCAAGCTATAGCTGACCCTTTAGAGGGATGGAATAGGTTTTGGTTTGGCTTCAATGATATTTTTTATCTGTATGTTGCCAGCCCTTTGTATACTGCCTATGACACCGTTACCCCCGATAAGATGCAAGACGGTTTGAGCAACTTTTTTAATAATATGTTGTTTCCTGTACGTTTTGTAAACGCCCTTTTACAAGGAAGAGTGCAATTAGCTGGTGTGGAGTTTAGCCGCTTTCTGGTCAACTCTACAGTAGGTTTTGGCGGCTTTATTGATGTGGCAGAGCGCAATAAAACCGTTGTGCCTTATACACGCCAAGGGGAAGATTTTGGGCAAACACTGGCAGCGTGGGGTGTGGGAGAAGGTTTTTACCTTGTTCTGCCTCTTCTTGGGCCAAGCTCTGCCCGCGGTGCTGTGGGAACGGCTGTGGACTTTTTTATTGACCCCACCTTTTTCATTGACCCAACATACACTTCTACTCTTGTGCGTATTGGTTTAGAATTCAATGATTTAGACGACGTTTTACCCTTATATAAAGATTCCAAAGCTATAGCCGTAGATCCTTATGTTGCCATGCGTGAGGCTTATGCCGCCTATAGAAAGCAACAAATATTGCATTAAGTTTTATTATGGCATTTTTAAGGGCAGACTGTGAGGTCTGCCCTTTTTTTATTATGAAAATTTCATATGACGCCAACTTCTATCAAGAAATAGAATAGCACCGCCGAAAAAATTAAGGTGTTACATCTATAACATAAGCATCGTCCATGTTAAGGTACTTTTGTGCCACGCGGCGTAAGTCTTCAGCTGTGAGCTTTTGAGCTTTGGCTATGAATTGTTTTCTAAAGTCTAAATCTTGCCCCAAAGTAAGGTTTAAAGCCGCTTCACCAGCACGCGCGCCTAGGCTTTGAATGCCTCTGTAATAGTTTCCTTCCATTTGATTCTTAGCCTTTTCAATTTCAGCTAGAGGAAGCAAGTCTTTTTGCACGTCTTGAATAACGCCTTTGAAGCCCTCACGAGCTTGGACAAGCTTCTGCTCTTCTGTACCGATATAAAACAAAAAGTAGCCTGTGGTGGGAAAAAATCCCTTACCAACAGAAACAGTGTATCCAAGCCCTTGCTTGTCGCGTAATTCTCTAAAGAGTAAACCGCTTTGCCCGCTAAGAGCAAGTTGTAAAAGCTCCAAGGCGGCGGCGTCTTCATGGTTGTTAGGCACTGTTTTAAAGATAAGAGCGTGATGTGCTTGTTCACGTTCAGGTAAATGGATAGCCAGCTTTTTTTCTTGGGTCCATGTGGGGGCGTTTACAGCCACTGCCGTTTGCTCAGGTTTAGGCAAAGAACGCGCAAAGGCAAGCACTTCTTCAGCGTCAAAATCTCCTGCCACAGACAGCACCCAAGGCTCTACGCTTTGCTTTTTCCAAAAATTCGCCACATCTTCTTGAGTGAGTTTTTCCACACCTTCAATAGTGCCTAAGGATTGTAACCCGTAAGGATGTTCTGAGCCAAAAAGGAAAGGCGCAATTCTTGCGAAAGTATATTCTATAGGATCATCGTCACGAGCCACAATGGCGGCCACTTGCGTTTTCTTTTCTCTTTGCACTTCTTCAGCATTAAATGCAGGCTCAGTCAGAATATCTTTCATCAATGCAAACATATCCGCATTAAAACGCGAAGGCTGTTTCATGGCAAATCTGAATGTTTGTCTATTGCCAGCCGCGCCCAAGGAGGCGGCACGCTCTGCTAAATAGGTGTCAATTTGCGGCGCAGTCATCTTCTTTGTGCCTGTGGTAAGCACAGAGGCAGTCAGCGTTGCCAAGCCTTCTTTTTTATCACTTAAGGCATTGCCGCCAGCCATATAAAAATCCACCGCCGTATACGGCATATTGGCATCAGGTATGAGTACCACTTTGCGCCCGTCGCCAAGGTCTACAATACGTCTTTCACCAGCTTCAGCTTTACTTGCTGTGCTTGTTTTTTGGGCTGTTACAGGCCATTGCTCATGTAAAATAGCTTGTAAATCAGGAATCTTTGTTCCTTTTGGTGTCAGTGCGAGAACATTCACACGCTGTGGTACAAACCACATATCAAGGCTTTCTTGCAATTGTTGTTCATCCACTTGGGCAAGAGCTGTAAGAAAGTTTTTCTCCCCTTGTGCGCCATGAAGGAAAAGTTGTGCATAGCCCTTACTTGAAGATAGACCAGAAAGGGTTTCTTTACTGCGATGTATCCTCTCTTCCATGTGTAATTGGGCGCGAGCAATATCTTTTTGTGTGAACATGGAAGCTTTTAAAGACGCCATGTCCGCTGTGAATTCTTTCCAGAAAGCTTCGACGTTTTCCGCATCAAGCTCTATGTAAAAATACAATAAGCCCACTCTTTCAAAGCTGTAATTAACGCTGTAAATACTGTCCACAAGCTGTTTTTCGTATTTATATTTTTTATATAAATAGGATGTGGCGTCACCGCCTAAAACCTTGGCGAATACATCCAAGGGGATATATTGATTATCGGTGAATCCGGGCACGGGCAAAGCTATACCTAAATAAACTTTCTTCCATGAGCTTTCTTGCACCTCAACGCTTGCGGACTGCAACAGTGAGGCGTCTATGGGCTGTACAGGTGTCATGTCTGTACTGTTTTGTAGCTGACCAAAGAGCCTTTCACTTTCTTCTAAAACTTTTTCAGCATCCACATCACCCACCACTGTAAGCAACATATTTTGTGGTTGGTAATACTTGGCAATATACGCACGCATGGAAGCTGGAGTCACAGCTTTAATGGTGTCTTCAAAGCCAATAATGGGATGTGCATAGGGTGTTCCCTTAAGAACAGCCTGTTGCAAAGTCTCAAAGACCTTACTATTAGGTTTGTCTTCGTAGAGTTTCAATTCAGAGAGCACTACTTTCTTTTCTGACTCTAGCTCTTCAGCGTCCAGCGTGGGATAAAATGCCATATCTTTTACAATATCAAGGCTTAAAGCCCAATGCTTAGAAGGTAAATCCACCAAGTATTTTGTATAGTCAAAACTGGTAGAGGCGTTTAAATAGCCCCCAGCGGCTTCTACTTCTCTGGCTATGACGCCTTTAGGCCTTTTATTTGTGCCCTTGAAAACCATATGTTCCAGCACGTGACTGATACCTGCATCTTGAATATTTTCGTAAGCAGAGCCGGCTTTCACATAAAGGCGTGTGGCAACCAGAGGGAAACGGTCATCTTCGATGATATATACCGTGAGACCGTTTTTAAGTACGGTGATTTGAGCTTTATCGTGTGCTAAAGGATTTTCTGCCTGAGGCATTTCATTAACGGCAGAGGCCGCGCCAAAAGAGAGCAAAGGCAAACACACTCCTAAAGTCATGGAGGCTAAGGTTTTTTTTGCATATGAAGATAGCATATACGCTCCTTAAATAAAATATTTTCATGTAACAAATAAGCCTTTATGTCATAAAAGCAAGATAAGTAAAAATATTTATACATTTACTATTCTTACATTTTTTAATGATTTTACAAAGAGAACCTTATTTAAAAAAAGTACATAAAAAAAGAGAGGGTTGCCCCTCTCTTATAAAAACATCTAGTTCAAAGAACTATTTCATAACATTTTGCGCTTCTCTTTCTTTAAACTCTTTCACTGTAGCAAAAACCACAGGGCTGAGCATGAGTAAGGCTATCAAGTTAGGAATAGCCATACAAGCGTTGAAAGTGTCGGAAAGTAAAAGTACTGTGTCCAGCTTTGCCAAAGCGCCTACGGGGACAACGATGGTGAAGAGGATACGGAAAGGCTTTAATCCTTTGTCGCCGAAAAGGTAGATAACGCAACGTTCGCCGTATACGCACCAGCCAAGTACTGTGGTAAAGGCAAACAGTGTGAGGGATATAGCAACAATCAAGCCACCAGTACCAACAGGCAATGTACCGTCAAGCACAGCGTTGAAAGATTGAATGGTAAGGGTTGCGTTGGTAGCTACGCCTTGAGGACCTGCGTCAAGTAAGCCAGAAGCCAAAATGGCAAAGCCTGTCATGGAGCAGATGATGATGGTATCAATGAAAGTACCGAGCATACCAATAAGGGCTTGGTTTACAGGCTCTTTATTGGTGGCTGTGGCGTGAGCAATGGGAGCAGAACCAAGACCGGCTTCATTGGAGAACACGCCGCGCGCTACACCCTTACTGATAACCACCCAAATGGTAGCACCAAAAACAGCGTTTGGTGTAAAGGCTTGCTCAATAATCATGCTGAAAATATGGGGAATCATATCAATCTTGAGTATGATAACCAATAAAGAAGCGGCAATATAGAAAACAGCCATGATAGGTACAACCTTACCTGCCACAGCACCGATACGCTTAACACCGCCCAAAAGTACAGCGCCTACAAATATTGTAAGGACAATGGCTGTTATCCATGTGTCTACTTTAAAGTGCTCACGAATGGCGTCGGCAATGGCGTTGGTTTGAGCCATATTACCGATACCAAAGCTGGCAATGGCGCCAAAGATGGCAAAGAGCGCGCCCATCCAAGCCCATTTAGGCCCAAGACCATTTTTAATATAGTACATGGGGCCGCCCACTACGTTACCGTCAGGAGTTGTTTCACGAAAACGCATGGCGAGCAAAACTTCAGAGAACTTTGTGGCCATACCTACCATAGCAGTACACCACATCCAGAAGAGCGCACCAGGGCCACCTGCGTGGATAGCCGCTGCCACACCGGCAATATTCCCTGTACCTACGGTGGCAGAAAGAGCCGTCATAAGCGCGTTAAATGGGCTAAGTTCGCCCTCAGCGTTTTTATCACCCTTTCTATCAGTCCAAAGCTTCTTGAAGCCTTGGGGAATACGCATAAAAGTTAAAAAGCGTAACCCAAAGGTAAGGAAGAAACCCGTACCCAAGAGTAAAATGAGCATGATTGGTCCCCAAACAACTCCGTTGATTTGGTTGAGGATGTCTGTAATAAACTGCAAAAAAGCTTCCATATGTTCTCCTTTTTGTGTGTTACTCAAGATAAACAAGATGTCAAACTATACCACTACTGTATGTATACAGTATGCTATTTTGCCAGAAATTTAAATATTTTTTTTATAACGTGAAAAAAAGAATTTACTATATACAATTTATTACTATACTAGTAGGTTACGCTTTTTTCACTTTGTTTACAAAGCCGTGCATCATCATTTTTGTGAGCGGGCTGGCTTGTTTTTCTAGCTCTTTTTGCAAAATTTTGGCTTTTTCTCGCCACGCTTTTTGCTTTTCAAGCATAATCAGCCACACAAAAGAGCTGTAGTCAAAATGCTTCTGTGTCTCCATAAGTTTATGCTCTACCCAATATTCTATAAGCTCCAAACGACATTCTACCATAAGACGGCAGGCGTTGTCGGGGTCTCGTTGCATACATAAATTAAAAAGAAGTTGTATATATGTGGGAAGCTTGGCTTCCAATACGGGAGATTGTGACTTTTTGGCGCAAACATAGGCAAAGTATAAACAAGAAATTCTTTTTTTGGTACGCTGTACGAGCCATTGAAAGAGCTGAATGTATTCGGCTTCGCTTTGCATGGAATGCACAAGAATATGCAGCCAATTTTCAAAACGGGCTTGCGCGGCGTCCATGCCCGGCAAATCTTCATTGAGGGCTACGCTTTCTTTAAGGGCGTAAATACTTTCAAGATTACTGCCTTGAGTATTACTGCTGACTAAATCCGCGCTCTGCTTTTTGGCTTGCTTGGCGCTGTGCTCTTCTATGCCTGCGCGGCGCAAAAATTCTGCCTTAGCCTTGGCATACAAGGCAATATCTTGGGCATTACGTGCAAAAAATTCTTCTTTAACGCTGTCGCTTATATGCCAAGGCTCTTTGGAAGATACATTTTTTGCAATATGCTCAGTCTGTGCAAATTCAGGAATAGTTTGACTTAACAAGTCCATGGAAGCAGAAAAATATTCTTGCAGTCCAAAAAAGACATAGTTTTGCAAAAGATTTTCTTCAGCAAGCTCAGCATCGCCATTGCCCAAATAGTGTATAAGTATATTAGGCTGCTGTAGAAGTAAGAGCTTTTCTGGCTCTTGCTGATAAAAGGCGTCTAAAGGCGTGAGCCATTGAAAAAAGCGTACGAGCGACTGCGCCAAAGACCAAGGATGACGCAAGACAGTAATATAAAAATACTGCTTTTCTTGTGCTAAATAGTGTTCAATGCCGCTGACGCCGTGCCCATGATAAAAATCTTTATCTAAAGGAGTGGCGCGCGGTTCAAAGAGATTTTGATGCACATCACAAGAAGCAGGATAGCATTGACGTAGCCTGTGCGTTAAGCTCAAACCGCCGCATTTGGGGATGTGATTATACACAAGCACGGCATGGGCGCGCGCTTGTGCGGATTCCAACACATGGCGTGTATTATATGTTATTTGCGTAGCCATTATTCAGCACTGAGCATGGCGTGTAAGGTGGTGATAAGGGCGGCGCGGTGCAAATGCTGTCTTCTGGCTTGCGCCTTGGCATGAGCTTGCGCATAGCTGTCTTCAGGAAGCACTGTTACTATGTACGCGTTTTCCATAGCATAGCCCAGATGTTTTGCGTCAAGAGCAAAACCTTTTTCCCACACATAATCGTCTTGAAGGAAAGGGAAAGTTTGTACAGGAGGTTGCTCAGTCACATTTTTTTCAAGCCTTGTATCCATATAAATGACATGGGCATCGTCCAAAGCAAGACGAGGCTCTCGCGTCATAAAGACCTTAGCGCCCGCCTTCAATGCCATATCTGTTATGGCGTGATCGGGGTCGCTCCATGTGGGAATACCCATAAAA
>CAYJFR010000005.1:0-2666 GCA_964369335.1 uncultured Desulfovibrionaceae bacterium
CCCTTGTGGTATTTGTATACTATAACTATCTTGGTATGCAGCGTTGGGGCTTCCACTATGTGAACCACTTCACCGGGCCTTCCAAAGCGCTTATCCCGCTTATGTTCCCTCTTGAAGTTGTATCGCACCTTTCTCGTCCACTTTCGCTTTCTTTACGTCTTTTCGGTAACATCCGCGGTGAAGAAATCGTTATTATTCTTGCCTTTGTTATGGCGCCTGTGCTCGGTAGCTTGCCCATTTACTTCCTCTTCCTCTTCGGTAAGAGCATGCAAGCTTTCGTATTCTTTATGTTGACTATGTTCTACATCAAAGGCTCTTTGGAGCACGCGCACTAGGATTTTCCCACTGCTCTTTATCATAAGGGCAGTGGATTCTTTTGTGGGGAATGGTCTTAGGACCCAAACATATAATTACTTTAGGAGTTTAAAATGCGTAAAATTCTAATGATCGCTTTGAACACAGTGGCTTTTGTTGGTATGGCTACCCTTGCTTTTGCTGCCGGTGACCCTATGGCCATCAGCTACACCTCCCTTGCTGCCGTTCTCGGTATCGGTATTGCTGCTTTTGGTTGCGGTATCGGCATGGGTCTTGGTCTTAAAGGCGCTTGCGAAGGTATCGCTCGTAACCCTGACGCCAGCGGTAAAATCACCGGTACTATGATTCTTGCTTTCGCATTTATCGAATCCTTGGCTATTTACGCCTTGGTTGTAAGCTTCATCTTACTCTTCGCTAACCCATTCATGGGCTAGAGGGATACTCGCGCTAAGATATACAGCCCCAGCCTAGGTTGGGGCTTTTTTTATCTAAAAAACACTTTTCTAAGGTGCTAGCTCTTTCTCACACCTTTTCTCGCATTCGTGAAGTCCGGTCTCACCTTGATTCTCAGAGGATATGTTATGGCTACAGCAGACAATATACGTAAAAAAATGCGTCAAGGTAACTTGAGCATTGGCTCATGGCTCCAGCTTCCCTCCCCTGATACAGCAGAAATAATGGCACACATGGGCTATGACTGGCTTGTTATAGACATGGAACACGGCAGTATTGATGTGCGCGATTTGCCAAATCTTTTACGCGCCATACACGGCGACACGTTAGCTCTAGTGCGTGTACCACAAATTGACACCCTCAGTATTCGTCGCACCCTTGATGCGGGAGCGCAAGGGCTTATTTTTCCCATGATACACAATAGGGCAGAACTAGACAGCGCCATTGACTCCGCTCTTTATCCGCATCCCACCCAGCTTACAGGGCGTCGCGGGGTCGGTTATGCACGCGCCAATGCTTACGGAAAAAATTTCTTCACCTATACCAACGAAACAGCACAAGATGTTTTTCTTGTGGCACAAATTGAACATGTAGACGCTCTGCACGACCTTGAAGCCATAGTACAACATCCACGCCTTGACGCTATCCTTGTGGGGCCTTACGATTTGTCCGCATCTATGGGCATTATGGGGCAATTTTCGCACAAACTTTTTATTCAAGCCATGCAAGAAATTTCCAATACATGCGGTTTGCACGGTATGCCTATGGGTACACATGTCATTGTGCCCTCTACAGAAGCTCTGACCCTTGCCAAAAATGAGGGCTATGCTTTTCTTGCCTACGGCACAGACGCGCTCTTTTTACAACAAGGTGCCATGTTACCTCCTTTAGAGTAAATGCAGCTCTAAAAACGTCAGCACTACTATAAACATCATAAGGAATAATTATGAAAAACTTGAGTAAAAAGTCTCGTTTCAGTGTGTACGGCGCTTTATGCCTTTTGGCGCTCTTTTTAACTTACGTAAATCCTTATACGGCGCAAGCACAAGTAGATGCCATTAAAGTGGGGGCATTTAAGCAAGATTTAGAGATTATGGAACCCAAGCTTTCTCCTGTATGGCAATATATAGAAAAAGCTCAAAAACTGTATTTTACAACCTTTACTGCAGAAGATTCATTAGAAACCCGTGACGCAGGCTTCCTTACTTTTTATACATATTACTTGAGCGTCCTAGAAAAAATCTCTGCTGATGACAATTTCATGAACGAGCTTTACCACAAAGAAAAACTTACTAAGGCTCAGGAAGTGGCTGCCAAGTTTGGATTTAAGGTAGAGCATGCAGGCGAAGGTACTTTTGAGGCTAGGGCTGATACTCATTACCTTGCCAAGACTTTTGCAAGCCATGTTTCACCCACTATCAAAGCCTACTTTACTTTTGTAAAGGCATCCACAGGCTTCATACAAGATGGCGGTTTAATGGTAAGTTATGATGAACTCAGACAAAGCATTATTTTGGGTGATACCATCATGCAAAAATATCCCGAATCTAGCATAGCTTTTATGATGCAAAAGCCCCTCAATAGAATGGTGTATTTTTATCTTCTAGGTGTTGATAATACCCCCATATACGGCGCAAAAAGAATGCTGCTCCCTGAGGTTAAAACCTCCTATAATAAATTTCTTAAAGAAAACAAGCAGTCTACATTTTACCCCCTTGTGAAGTATTCCTACGACTTATTACAGAAGAATAATTTTACAGCGACCGACAATGTTTTTAAAGGCATAGTCAATAAATTAAACGAGATGAACGTCACTTGGTAAGATGTAAAATACTTCGTCGCTACGCTTCTCGCAATGACTTGGCCCCAGAGTTAAAATCATTGGGGGGAGCGGTGGG
>CAYJFR010000005.1:2676-29808 GCA_964369335.1 uncultured Desulfovibrionaceae bacterium
CAAACGTTTATGTGGGTTTGTGTTAGGGGTTGCGACGAAGCAATCCAAAAATTTTACTTAGTTAAACCGATTGTTTTTACAAAAAAAGAGCATGTATGATAACCTACGCTATTATTCCCGCACGCATGGGCGCTTCTCGTTTTCCCGGAAAGCCCCTTGCTCTCATTGATGGTATGCCCATGCTTGAACATGTGGTGCGGCGTACCCAAATGGCGCAAACACTCACCGCCACCTATGTGGCAACCTGTGACGCTGTTATCGCCACATATTGCCGCCAAAAGGGTATAAAAGTAGTCATGACCCATGCAGGACATACGCGTTGCACAGACCGTTGCGCCGAGGCTTTACCCTATATAGAAGCTCTTGAGGGACGCATTGCCGACGCCGTTGTTATTGTGCAAGGTGATGAACCTATGGTACATCCGCACATGATTGACACAGCCCTTGCCCCTTTACAGCAACACAGTCACGTTCATGTGGTCAATCTTCGCGCCCCTATACTCAGCTATGAAGAAGCTCTTTCGCCCAATACCATTAAAGTTGTCACCGACGCACAGGGCAAAGCGCTGTATTTTTCACGCGCCCCTATTCCCTACGCGCCTGCCTCCAAACACTCTCTTCAAGAACATTTTGGGCAAAAGCAAGTCTGTATTATGCCTTTCAGACGCCAAGCCTTGTTGGACTTTATTGCCCTCCCCCCAACGCCTTTGGAATTAGCAGAATCTATTGATATGTTACGTCTTTTAGAACATGGGCACAGTGTGCATTTAGAGCCTACCCAGTACCAAACTCAAAGTGTGGATTGTCTTGCAGACTTAGAGCGTGTGGTGGAGCTTATGCAAAACGATACCTTACGCCCTCAGTACTAAAGCATGTCACACCCCCTAACATCTAAACCAAAGATTTTTTTATGCATATTGCCATCACCACCACCACCTTTGCCAAAATAGACACAGCCCCTTTACAAGTGCTCACGCAACACGGTTTACAGTATAAATGTAATCCCCACGGGCGCACCCTCAGCGCTCAAGAGGTCCCTGCCTTATTAGAAAATTGTGTAGGGGTTATTGCGGGCACAGAACCACTCACCGCCGACGTGCTGAAACTTTGCCCCAAGCTCAAGGTCATTTCACGTCTAGGTGTGGGACTTGATAATGTGGACACTATCTTTGCCGAGCAACAAGGCATTATAGTCAAAACAACTTCAGCAAAGGCTTTAGGGCAAGCCGTGGCAGAATACACTTTGGCCCTCACTTTAAATCTTTTACGCCATGTAAGCATCCACGACCACACCATTCGCCAAAACCTTTGGCAAAAACATATGGGAAGCCTCTTACAGGGAAAGAAAGTAGGGATTATAGGTTTAGGGCGCATGGGCAGTGCTGTTGCCGAGCTCTTCAGCGTGTTAGGTTGCTCCATTGCTTTCACTGACCCCAAGGTCATAACCACCGCTTACACAAAAATGCCTTTGCAAGACTTGCTGGCATGGGCGGATATTGTCACACTGCACTGCCCCGCACAAGCTGCCCCTCTCTTGGGTAAAGAAATGCTTTCTTGCATGCGCCAAGGAACATGGCTTATCAACACCGCACGCGGCACGCTCATTGATGAAGAAGCGCTGTATGACAGCATTGTCAGTCAGCACCTTGCAGGCGCGGCTCTTGATGTCTTTAGCCAAGAACCCTACACAGGTAAACTCAGTGAGCTTTCACAAGTGCTTCTTAGTACACACGCCGCTTCTTATGCTCGTGAATCCCGTACTCTTATGGAAATGGAAGCTGTAGAAAATCTTTGTCAGGCTTTGAAAATATAAATGACAACTATTTAATTTTACAATATTTTTTCATACATATACGGCATTTTTTACCTGCAAACACTCTCATTTTCGAGTTGTTTCTAGTCATATTCTTGACAAAAGCTAGGAAAAAAATGCCTCAAGCAATTTACAGTTAAAAAATAACCTACTGTAATACCATACTTTTCATCTATTGGCATACCATGTGCATAATACTTCCTAACAGCGCACAAAAAGCAATCACGCTTGTGCATACAACCATTAATCCTTGGGGAGGATATTATGAGTCAATTAGATTACGAAATTAACAAAGAATTAGGTGAATGCTATCTTTTCATGGGCGATTTTGATAAGGCTGAAGACTACTACCGTAAGGCTATCAATTTTGAAGGCACACAGTCCGCACCGTACCTTGGTCTCGCTACCATTGCTGTACAACGCGCAAAACTCGACGAAGCTTTAGTATTGTACACCAAAGCACATTCTTTGGAAGTATCAGACAAAACTTTCACTGGCATGGGCCTTGTTCATATGGAGCAAAATGCACACGAACTTGCATTTGACAATTTCACAAGCGCTCTTGACCTTAACCCAGAAAACATGGTTGCCTTGAATTGCCTTGTACGCGAAGGTTATGTACTCGGCCGTTTGGCTGATGTTGTGCCCGCTCTTGAAGCCAGCATGCAAGTTTCTGCTGAAGCACAAGCCATCCGTGTAAGCTTGGCAGGCATTCTCATCTCCTTAGACCGTAATGAAGAAGCTAAGGCGCATTTGGAGGCAGTGCTTGGATTGGACCCTTCCAATACCAATGCTCAAGAGCTTATTGCCAGCATGGCAGCCTAGAGACCTATAACGAGGTCTACTAAGGACTTTGAGCATACATATTTAAAACAATGTTTTCCAAATTCCCTCCCCATTCGATTTTCTGGTCTTGATTGTAAGACCAGAAAATCAAACCAAAGGTGAGGTACATCCCAAAGCAGGACGCAAGGGGGTACGTCATGGATGACAAAGTACAAAACGCAGGCGTAAAAACCTGCGTTTTTTTATGGCTTTAACTTTTCACAGAAAACTTTTCTTTATGCACTTTTTCCATGGGGGCGTCAGCTTCGGTATAAGGCTTTTTTTGCTCTGCTTTGTGCCCAATAGCTAAAATGCACAGCACGCCGTATTTTTCAGGAATATCCAAAAGCGCGCGTATGCCTTGCTCAGAGCTCACCCCTTCTTTACTTTGGCGCAAGCGCATTTGAATCCATGTGGAACCAAGCCCAAGCCTTTCAGCCTCTAATTGTATGGCAATAGCCGCAATGGAAGCGTCCTCTATCCATACATCAGAAAGAGAAGCGTCTGCCATAACCACAATACCAAGAGCTGCCTCAGCCAAAAAAGCAGAACTGTGTGCCTTGCACGGCGCTAAAGCGGCAAGCATAGCCTTATCTTTCACCACCACCAGCTCCACAGGCTTTTTACCCATAGAAGTGGGAGCGAGCAAAGCAGCATGGAGCATATTTTGCACAGCTTCTGCCGACACAGCGACATCAGTAAAACGACGAATACTACGCCGTGTTTTCATAAGTTCTAGCATGTTTTTCTCCTTATTTTTTTGGCACATAGCACTTGTTACTTATATCACTAGAGCGTGTTCAGTATAATAGCATTTATTTCCCGATACAATAAAAAAACACCACAAACATAAGCTCATGGTGTTCATTCTATACAATATAAAATAGCATACATTTACTGCGAAAGAGGATGAACGTTGCGGTAAATCACTGTGCCTTTGGCGTCTTTAGCCTCTAAAATCATCTCGGCATTGACAAGCTCTAAACCTTGTTCCAAATCTATAAATAACACCGCACTTTTAAAATTCGTGATTTTGTAGGTACCAGCCTCGGCAGGCGTGGGTGTCAAAGGTACGGTCTTACCGTCAGCAAGGCTTAAAATACAAAAAATCTCACCGGCAATACTCTCTGTACCGCCATTGCGTAGATTAAAAGCAGCGCGGATTCTGTCCGTACCCACAAGAGTACAAGCCACATTTTCTACTTTTAAAGCGCCTGTATCCACCACAGGAAATTCAGCATGACCAGGGCCTGCTTGTTGTAAATCTTTGGCGCGCTCTGCTTCCGAAACTTCCGTAGCAATGGTTTTTTCTTTTATCTCTGAAGCGGCAATCCTTACAGCAAGTTTTCTCTCAACGCCTTTATGAGGTTTTAGCAAAGCTTCTAAATGCTGTAAGCGCGTGGTCGTAATACGATAGGCCTCGTTTTCTGCTACCAAAGCTTTATTGCTCGCCACAAGCTTTGTATTTTGCTCCCAAACCCAATAAGCTCCCGCCACTGCCGCAGCGGCCACCATAGGACTCAAAACGCACAAAGTTACAAGCGTACGAAAACGGCTTCGATACATACGAACGCGCTTACTCTCACCGCTGTCACGCATGAGTATGATATTTATTTTTTCTTTGGATAAAGCCATTCGCTCTCCTTACAAAGAGGTTGCTGACCAATCTTCTTTACTAATTTTCCACCCTTGAGGTGTAGGCACAAAAAGGAGGGTTTTTGTTCCCTTATCCCCACGACCGTTTTTATCTGCGTACACCTGTGTCATATCCACTTGTATACCATTTTCGACAATAAGTACACGCATTCCAGTCAGTTCAATTTTTGCTGGAGGATTCTTTTGCCAGACACGCTTTTTATGCACACCAATACCGCTTTTATTACGCCCGCCTTGAGAAGCATTAGAAGCATAATAGTTCAAGTACGCATCCACATCACCGGCAAGCCAAGCTTTGCGCCACCCCGCTATAACAACGTCGATTTCTGCGCTCACTTTTTCTAAATAAGCCACTTGCATAACGCCCACGGATTCTTTCCATTCAGAAGCCACAATACGCCACTGTTGAGCGCTGTCTTTCTTCCAATACAAAAGATGGGCGCCTTGACGCGGTTTTTGCCCTGGAATAAAAATCCATTGATTGACAGAAGTGAGCACCATATCATTGACCACTTGCATGACAGGCTCAGAATTGAGCATTTCAAGCCAAGAAGTTTTAAAGTAAGGCGCCATAATATTTTTTAAATCTACGAAAGCATTGGTATAATTTTGCCCAGCTTCTTTACCGTAACGCTGTTCATTATAAAAAGCGTAAAAAGCCTTGCTGTCGCGCGAATGCCACGCAAGCAACCATTTATGCACATTACTTTGTACAAGTGCGCGTAACTCTGTAGTTAAAACTATGCTTTCTTGTGTTTTAACAATGGAGCCTTCAATGGCTGTGTCTGTCCCTGTAGCAAGGGATCCAGAATCTGATTCTGGCATGGATATGGGCGGCGCCGTGGGCTTTTCTTCCTTGGTTCCCGTTACAGAAAGCCCTGCAGAAGCGTCCAACACCTGCCCTGTAGAAGCCACAAGCTCCCCTTTCTCAAAGGCGGCTTGCATACCCAAATTGCTGGGAATCCATTCCATACCTACAATACGAAATACATTATCCGTATCACGTTGCCAATATAAGCGACGTATGCCCTCAGTGGATAAGTTGGGCGCGCGATAAAATTGCTCACTCCATGTCACCCAATAGCCAGGACCTTCAAGCACATGCACATCACGATTGAAAATATTTATCCAAGCAAGGCGCTTAAACAATCTTTCTTTATTGGAACGAAAAGCTTGAAAAGTTTCGGGCATGGCTTTTGTGTAAGAGTCGCCATTATAAAAATCAAAAAAATCTTGAGAACGGTTGGCCCATGCGTGCGTCCATTGCTCCATACGGCGGCGTAAATGCTCCACAGTGCCGTCATCAGCTATGGGCGCGGCGGCGGTGTTTAAGGTTTCGCCCACCACCACAGCTGTTCCAGAGGTGAGCAAAGGCCCCACCTCGGCAATTTCTTCCAAACCAATGGCTATGCATCCTTTAGTAATGAGTGGGCTGATACCATCACCCTTACTGTGAATCCAAATGCCATAGCCTGTTTTGCCGCGTAATTTATCTACAGGGTTTGGATAATTCAAAGTATAAGCAATACCGCCATACTCCTTAAAATCCAAACCCTTAGCTATTTTATACACTACAAAATACACACCCTCAGGAGTGCGTAAGTCGTTGACCTTTTGCTTATCACCCACAATTTGCCCTGTGGTACAGGGGTAGTTGTGGGTTAAGCTCAATAAATCCGTTTCTTTTTCATCATAGAGGTAGAATTGTTGCTGTGATTTATCTACAGCCACAACGCGTGGGGGCAAGGCCGCATTATACATGCGAGGTTGCCAATTTTCAGCATACACTAAAGAGGTATTCACGCCCCCTTGACATAAGACAAGAGCGCTTGGAATACAGAGAAAAACCCATCGAAAAAAATCTTTATGAAATGCCATTATATCCCACTTTCTTCCGCTAATACATGAAAAGCCCTAAACTATGAACGTCCTAAAGCCACAAGTTCCTCACGAGTAAATAAGGAAAGTAGTTCAAAGCCGTGCTCTTTAAGAATTTCTCTGCCACCTTCTTGACGATCCAAAATGGTACACACAGCCACAATTTCAAGACCAGAGTCTTGCACACGAGTACACGCTTTGAGCAAAGAACCGCCTGTAGTCACCACGTCTTCAAGCATGGCAACTTTATCACCCTTGGTGAAATTGCCAAGCCCTTCCACATACTGCCCTGTGCCGTGCCCTTTGGCTTCTTTACGCACAAGCAAACCTGCTAAAGGACGGTTGTTTTCATGTGAAATAACCGTAGTAGAAGAAACGAGAGGGTCAGCACCTAAGGTCATGCCGCCCACACCCTTAATATCCACATCGGCTAACAATTTGTTAAACAATGTGCCGATAAGCCAAGAGCCTTCAGGATGTAAAGCTGTTACGCGGCAATCAAAGTAATAATCGCTCTTACGACCCGATGCTAAGGTAAAATCCCCTTCTTTATAGGATTTTTCTATAAGAATACGAGCTAAACGACGTTTTAATTCTAACATATGGCCTCCCTAGCGCCTAGGACTGGAAGATACGCGCAAAAATGGTATCTTCATGTTGTAAATAATAACTGGAATTAAACAATTCTGCAAGAGTTTCAGCAGGAATAAGCGCTGTAATGTCTGCATTTGTACGCACAATGTCCTCAAAAGGCTTTTGTGTTTCCCAGCTTTGCATGGCGCACACTTGCACCATTTCATAGGCTTTTTGACGTGGTAAACCTTTATCAATAAGGTTAGTTAACACGCGTTGTGAGTAGTAAAGACCTAAAGAATGATCCATATTTTTCTTCATGCGCTCAGGCTTTACCACAAGACCATTTAATAAATTCGTTAAACGATTTAAAATGTAGTCTGCCAAAATAGTGGAATCCGGCATAATAACACGCTCTACGGAAGAGTGGCTAATATCACGCTCATGCCAAAGGGCTTGGTTTTCCATAGCGGCAACAGCGTTAGAACGAAGTAAACGAGAAAGACCGGTCATATTTTCTGCAGAAATGGGGTTTTTCTTATGCGGCATGGCAGAAGAGCCTTTTTGCCCCTTTCTGAAACCTTCTTCCACTTCCAACACTTCTGTACGTTGTAAGTGGCGCAATTCCACGCAAAGACGCTCAATACCGCCGCCCATAATGGCAAGGGCAGTAAAGAATTGTGCGTAGCGGTCACGCTGAATAATTTGGGTTGAATGCGGATCAACTTCTAAACCAAGATGTTTCATGGTTAAGGCTTCCACATCTGGGCCAAGGAAAGCATATGTGCCCACAGCACCAGAAAGCTTGCCCACACGCATATTTTCTAAAGCCAGCTCAACACGCTCTAAGTGACGGCTGAATTCGGCATAGTATCCTGCCATTTTGAGACCAAAAGAAGTGGGCTCGGCATGAATACCGTGTGTACGCCCCATGCAAATGGTACCTTTCCAGTCATGCGCCAATTTTTTCAAGGCTTCCAAAAGTTTTTTAATATCTTCAACAATGAGTACACCGGCGTCTTTCAGCATAACAGCGTTGGCAGTATCTACAATGTCAGAAGAAGTACAGCCAAGGTGAATAAAGCGCGCTTCAGGGCCCACAAATTCCTCAACGGAAGTGAGAAAAGCAATAACGTCGTGACGTGTGGTTTCTTCAATTTCTAACACTCTATCCACGTCAAAGGCGGCTTTTGCACGTATAACTTCTATGGCTTCTGTGGGAATGCGTCCAAGCTCATGCCACGCTTCACACACAGCAAGTTCCACTTTAAGCCAAGCATCATAGCGTTTTTCCAATGTCCAAAGGGCGCTCATGGCCTCGCGACTATATCTTTCAATCATGCTTTTCTCCTGACTTAGGCATTTGCACTGGGTGCTGTTGTTGTGGTAGTTGGTGTAGCTGCTGCCACATGGGCTTCACTGCCGGTACTGGCAGGAGCGCTTGTTGTAGTGGAAGCTGTACTTGCTGCAGAGGCGGCGCCGTTATTGGTGCTTTTACGATTACCGTA
Organism: uncultured Desulfovibrionaceae bacterium; assembly: GCA_964369335.1. Classification (GTDB taxonomy): domain Bacteria; phylum Desulfobacterota; class Desulfovibrionia; order Desulfovibrionales; family Desulfovibrionaceae; genus CAYJAD01. The sequence continues at coordinate 10,930 of CAYJFR010000005.1, forward strand.
TTCTGTTACATACCAACCGCCCCCTTTAAGCACAAATGCCGTATTGGAAATAATACGGCCGGCTTGGGTGTGACATTGGGGACAGGGCGCTTGGGCCGTGGCTTCGCTAACGCTCAACCATTCTTCAAAAATGGCTTGACACTGCGGACATTGGTACTCATAAATAGGCATAATGTATCCTGAATATATTTTTAGAATCTAGTATTGTGCATAAGATTTTACTATCTTATACCATATCACAATGAAGGGAACACGGTAAAAAAATCCGTGTCATAAGGAAAAATGCAAGGGCCCATCCTTTCAAGAAAAGAACAGGCCCTAAAAAGTAAAGACCTTATTTCGCCTTTGCTTCGGCTTTTGCCTCGCGAATACGTTGTTTTAAACGCTCTGCGCGACGTTTACGACGGCGATCTAATTCTTTAGTACGTTCAATTTTCTTTTGCGCCATGGGGGGCTCTCCTTATGAAATCAAGATAGTACTTCCCTTAGTTCAATTTTGTATAAATGTCCATATTTTTCATTGAAGAAAAGCTCTGTTAAAGAAGGTTGTATGACACACACAAAGAAAATTTTCGTTGTATTTGGTTTATGTGGGCTTTTGCTTGGCTCGCATTCTTTTATCTTTCCCCAAAGCGTGCCACAAGCCTATGGTGCTGAAAGCCCAAGCAAAACGCCACCAGACGCGCTGACACTGGACTCGGCTCTTCTTGTACCCATTAAAGAGTCCCAAGCCACAAAGCTGGCTCGCAATCTGCAAAAAGAGCGTATGGGTTTGACTTCATGGATGCAACTGAGCACAGGGCTTGAACAATCCCTTGCTTATACGCGCTCATGGCCGCAAGAAGAGCGCGCCTTTGAGCACAATGAAACCCTCGTCACATGGCAAGAAATCACCGACTCGCTCCTCTTATTACAAAGTTTACTACCACGTCTGGATAAAGAGCCAGAGCTGTTGGCAAAAAATTTCACATGGCTACATCTCAGCCCACAAACGCATTTCACCTCGTATTTCTCACCTGTAAAATTGGCAAGCCGTACCCAAAAGGAAAACTTTCCCTATCCTCTGTATCGCGTACCGGAAGAGCTGGCGCCGCATTTGGCAGAATGTTTGCCTACGCACACCTGCCCTGAAGAAGCTTTCAGTAATGTCATCCGCCCTGACCCACCCTTTTATACGCGCGAAGAAATCGATATGGACAAAAAGCTTGCGGGGCGCGGTTTAGAAATTGCGTGGTTGCCGCACCCTGTAGATACCTATGAACTTATGTTACAAGGTTCTGGTCTGCTTTCCTTTGACGACGGAACTACACAAGCCATTTTATTTGCAGGGCTTAATGGCTCCAAAGGGCGTAGTATGCTTGGCTATCTTATGGACACCAAACAACTTGCACGCAAAAACGCCACCATGCAAGGTTTACGCACTTGGTGGGACGGCGCCTCAGAAGAAAAGCGTCGCGCCTTTTTGGCGGCGGCGTCAGGTTATGCTTTTTTCCGTTATGGCGCGCCTAAACCTCAAGGCACTGTGGGCGGCGCTCTTACGCCGTGGGTCAGCATGGCATCAGATCCGCGCGTCTTGCCTTTAGGAGGGATTTTAGCTTATAATCTTCCCACTAAAGGAAAAACCAAAGCTGGAGAATTGGTGGGCAATACAAAAACCCTCAATGGCCTAGGTTTTGCGCACGATACAGGGGGCGCTATCCTTATGCGACGTATTGACCTTTACGCCGGAGAAGGGCAAAAGGGACATGACAAAGCCATGAGTGTTTACACTAAAGGACAGGTCTGGCTTTTACTCAAAAAGAAACCTGTGGCACAACCTTAACAAAAACGTAACCTACTATTGCTACTTTTTATCACGGAGAAATTATGCAAAAACGACTTTTCGGTACGGATGGTATCCGCGGTAAAGCCAATATCTACCCTATGACAGCAGAACTTGCTTTACGCCTCGGACACGCCGCAGGTACGTATTTCCGTCGCGGTGAACACAGACACAAGGTGCTCATAGGCAAAGACACGCGTCTTTCTGGCTATACCTTTGAATCTGCCCTTACAGCAGGTTTTTGCGCCATGGGCATGGATGTATATATGGTAGGTCCGCTCCCTACTCCCGCTATTTCTTTTCTCACACGCAGCATGCGCGCTGACCTTGGCGTGGTTATTTCCGCCTCTCACAATTCCTATCAAGATAACGGTATCAAATTTTTTGACGCTGAAGGGTACAAGCTTGCCGACGAAGTGGAAGACATTATTTCTGACCTTGTATACCACACTGAAACCTGGGATTATCCTGCGCCTAACAAAATAGGTCGTGCCAAACGTATCGTAGAAGCTGGTGGGCGTTATATTGTATACACTAAATCATGTTTCCCTGCCTATATGTCCCTCACAGGCATTCGTATCGTAGTAGATTGTGCTCACGGCGCCGCCTATAAGGTTGCCCCTATGGCATTAGAAGAACTGGGCGCCGAAGTTATCACCCTTGGCGCTACACCCAATGGTACAAATATTAACGACGGTTACGGTTCTTTATATCCACAACGCACCGTGGATAAAGTGCGTGAGGTACGTGCTGACATTGGCCTGGCTCTTGACGGCGACGCCGACCGCCTTATCGTGGTAGACGAAACAGGAACTATTTTGGATGGTGACCAAATCATGGCTTTATGTGCTTCTGCCATGTTAGACCGTAACGAATTGCCCAAAAAGACCCTTGTTTCCACTGTCATGAGCAATATGGCATTGGAAGTCTTTATGCAAGAACGCGGTGGCACGCTATTACGTACCCAAGTGGGTGACAGATATGTCATGGAAGCCATGCGTCAAGGGAATTATATGCTTGGCGGTGAACAATCAGGACATCTTATTTTTAGACAACACAGTACTACAGGCGACGGACTACTTGCCGCATTACAAATTTTACGTTATATGTGTGAGAAGCAACGTCCACTTTCAGAATTGGCTGGCTTGCTCAAGCCTTTCCCACAAATACTTATTAATGTCCGCGTTAATAACAAGCCGCCCATAGAAGAAGTTCCTATGATTCAAGAAGCGGTACAAGCTGTGGAAACTGCTTTGGGAGGGCGTGGACGTGTACTCTTGCGTTATTCAGGAACAGAATCTCTTTGTCGCGTTATGGTTGAAGGCGAAAATACAAAAAAAGTCCGTGAATACGCAGAACAATTAGCAGGTGTTGTAGAACAAGCTTTAAGCGCCGCACCATAAAACGTGCGCCATTGTGCAATGTTTAAAGGGTCAAAGATAGGAAGGTTATGAACAAGATCAGAAAAGTTATTATTCCTGTGGCTGGTTGGGGCACACGCTCCTTACCAGCAAGCAAGAACATTCCCAAGGAAATGCTACCCATTTATAATAAGCCTGTTATTCAAATTGTGGTAGAAGAAGCCATTCAGTCTAAAATAAAAGACGTTATCTTTGTTACTAACAGAGATAAGAAAGTTATTGAAGACCACTTTGATTACAATTTACAGCTCGAAAATGTTTTAGAACGTGCTGGTAAGCTTGATAAGTTAAAAATCATTCGTGATGTGGCAGAAATGGTCAATATTTTGTCCGTACGCCAAAAGAAACAGTTAGGACTTGGGCATGCCGTTCTCTGTGCCAAGGAATTGGTACGCGGCGAGCCTTTTGCCATTATGGTTGGTGACGACCTTATGTTTGGCGGTACTCCTGGTGTGCAACAGCTTATAGATGTTGCCATGTCAGAAAATATGCCTGTTATTGGCGTTATGGAAGTACCACAGGATAAAGTAGACCGTTATGGTATCATTGACGGTGTAGAAATATCCCCCGGCGTTTTCCGTATCAGCGATATGGTAGAAAAGCCCGCTCGAGACAAAGCTCCCTCACGTCTTGCCATTGTAGGACGTTACGTGCTCACTCCAGACATCTTTGACTATCTTGAAAAAGTTGAACCCGGTCATGGCGGCGAAATTCAGTTAACTGACGCATTGCAAGCCTTAGCAAAAGATAAAGGCATGCTTGCTGTGAAAATGACAGGCAGACGCTTTGACGCCGGTGATTGGGCAGAATACCTCACCGCCAACGTATATTTTGCCATGCGTGACGACAATTTACGTCACGAATTGCGTGATATGTTGCGTAATATTTTAGATACTATGTAGTAATACATTTATAGTAATTTTGCTGGGAGCTTGTCCCCCACAAGTGAGGACAAGCCCCAAACCCCTTTTCCAAAAAACTTTCATGACGACAATATCCTCTCTTCGACAGATAGATATTGCCGCCATGAAGTTGTGTTATAGCAAAGGTTAAGAAAGTATGTATGTTTACTGTGCATGGGGAAGTGTTCACACTTCCTTTTTTGGTTTATAAGTAATGTTTTATAATGTTGCCTTACTAACACCTCCTTACAGCACCTTTACTTATGCCTTGCCTTCTTGGTGGCCTCAAGAATACGCCGATTTTTTCAAGGCTGGTCTTCGTGTGGCTGTTCCCCTAGGCAAAGGTTTACGTGTGGGTGTGCTTTTATGCGCAGGTAAGCAAGAAAGCGATCTTAAAGAACATGTGCAGGTCAAAGAAATTGCCGCCCCTCTTGAAGTGACTCCTTTAATTAATGAAGCCTATTTGACACTTATTCGTCAGCTAGCTTTACGCCAATGCAGGAGCGAAGGGGATATTTTACGGCACATTCTCCCTTCTGGCTTACGTTCAGCTCAAGAAAAAATTCGTACCTTTACAGAGGGTAAGGCGCATTTACACGGCTTAAAAAGCCTTGTAGGTCTTGATTCTGAACACAGTTACGCCATTGCCAAAGCGCTTATAGACGGCACAGCTCACATTCTCCCCCCCAAGGTAGACAGCGCCACCTCAGAATTGTGTGTGTTACAGGTAGACCCCCCGTGGCCGGTGCGCCCCATGGCAAAAAAACAAATTGCCCTTTTAGACTATTTGCTGGACAAAGGTTCCGTCAATCGCCGCCATCTTTTGCGCACCCTTGGCCCTGGCACAGCCTCGGTCTTGGAAAGTCTTCTTAAGCAAGGGCATGTACGCTTACAAGCCGTGGAAGAAGAAAATGCGCATGAAGCCTTACTGCCTCCCCCTGAGCCTGTTTTTCAGCTTTCAGAAGCCCAAGAGCAAGCGATGCAAGCTTTTGAAACAGCTTTTCATGAGGCACAAAACAGCGGTAAAGCGCAAAGCCATTTACTGTATGGTATTACAGGCAGTGGGAAAACCGCCGTCTATTTAGAGCTTGCCAAGCGTTGCTATGCCTTGGGTAAATCCGTACTGTTATTGGCACCAGAAGTAGCGCTAGCCCTCAAGCTCAAGCGCGATGTACAAACAGCACTGCCCCATATACCGACTTTTCTCTATCACGGCTATCAAGGTACGGTGCAACGTGAAAAGCTTTTCCGCACTTTGGCAACGCGTCAAGAACCTTGTATAGTGGTAGGCACGCGCTCTGCTCTCTTTTTACCGCTCACCACCTTGGGCGCCATTGTACTTGACGAAGAGCACGACGGTTCTTTTAAGCAAGACGAAAATATGCATTACCAAGCCAAAGAAGTGGCATGGTTTCGTGTGGCACAACAAAAAGGCTTATTAGTGCTCGGCTCGGCTACACCCGACTTAAAAACCTTTTCCGCCGCCAAGGAAGGAAAGTTGCATATGCAAAGCCTACCCGCGCGCGTGGGCGGCGGTACATTGCCGCAAATAACCTTGGTGAATATTGGCGGACAAAAGGGAAGCCATGCCACCCTTGCGGCTGAAAGCGAAATTGCCCTCAAAGAAACTTTAGCTCGTGGTGAGCAAGCCGTGATTCTTTTAAACAGACGTGGCTATGCTCCTCTTATGTACTGTCTTGACTGTAATAAAGTAGCGCGCTGCCCTCATTGCGAAATAGGGCTCACCTATCATAAAGGGCGTGAACGTCTTATTTGCCATTATTGCGGCTATGCTGTGCCTTTTCCTGCTCTTTGCACCCATTGTAAGGGTATGCATTTTCTTCCTATGGGTGAGGGTACAGAAAAATTAACAGAGTATTTGCAAACTTTGGTTTCTGGTAAGGTGTTACGCCTTGACAGAGACAGTACGCGGCGTGAAGGGCGTATGGAAGAAATTTTAGAAGCCTTCAGACGTCAAGAAGCGCAAGTCTTAGTGGGCACACAAATGCTTTCTAAAGGGCATCACTTCCCCAATGTGACCCTTGCCTTGGTGGCAGACGGTGACCTTGGACTGAGCACCCCCGACTATCGCGCCGCCGAACGTACTTTTCAACTTCTTGTACAGTCAGCAGGACGTGCAGGGCGCGGACAAAAGCCCGGAAAGGTGCTTATCCAAACCCGTGACCTTAACCATTATTGTTGGAAATATATTCAACAAGCTGACTTTGAAGGCTTTTACGCTGAAGAAATGGCACGGCGAGAAAAACGCCGTTATCCTCCCTTTGTGCATTTGGCACTTATTCGCATCAGCTATGCCTTTGATTTTAGTGAAGGCTCGTCTGCCCTTTCAAGTATAGGCGCAGAATTACGTAAAAAAGGGCAAGAGCTCGGTATATCTGTGCTGGGCCCTGCCCCTGCGCCTTTGGCTCTTTTACGCGGACAAAAGCGTTTTCACTGTCTTTTAAAGGGAAATAACTGGCAAAGTATGCGCCAAATTTACACCCATGCCTTGCACATTGTAGACAAAAAACATTTTAAGCTTTCACTTGACCTTGACCCACTTAATATGTACTAAAGCGCTACTTCATAAGTAGCACTACAAATTTCAATAGTAGTGCATTTCCCTTACCCCTCGGAGGACATATGTTAAAATTTCGTTCGCTTGTTCTTTCAAGCATTCTAACTGTGTGCATGGCAGGTCCTGCCTTGGCAGAAGGTTTTGCCATGACCGAATGGTCTGCCCGTGGCTTGAGCCTTGCCGGTGGTATGGTAGGCCGCGCTGATGACGTTTCCGCCCTCGCCTACAATGCCGCTGGTATCACACAACTTCCCGGCATACACATCATGGGCGGCGCTTCCTTTGTAGCCCCTTATGGTGGCATACATTTTGATAGTATTGGGCATACATCCAAGACCAAACCCACTATTTGGGTTCCTGGGCACGGCTATGCCAGCTATCAACTCAATGACAATGTCTGGTTAGGATTAGGCTTTTTCTCACGCTTTGGTCTTGGCAATAACTATAACGACGAATGGGAAGGCAGATATAACGTACATGGCGTAGGCATTACCACTGTTTCTGCTGTGCCCACCATTGCCTATAAATTCAACGATATGTTCTCCGCTTCCTTTGGTGTGGAATTAATGTATATGAGCATGTTCCAGAATTTAGCTATTAACTCGTCTCCTTACCCTGATAACTCTAGCCAATTAACTGGCGACGGAATGGGCATTGGTTTTCATCTGGGTTTACATGCTAAATTCAACGAGCAATGGTCTGCGGGCTTGAGCTATAAGAGCCAAGTAACACAAAATATTACAGGTGAAGCCAAATTTGGCTATGCTGTGCCTGGTATTATTCCCAACAAATCCGACATTCACGGAACCATACAACTACCCGATTCTCTTGCCTTTGGTATTGCTTATAAACCTTTAGAGAATTTGAGCTTTGAAGTGGGCGCCGTATACACACGCTGGTCTACATTCAACCATCTCAATATTTATATGGACGGCAATTCACACCTCAATTCAATCAATGAAAAAAATTGGCGTGACGGTTGGAACTTCAACGCTTCTGTGGAATACGCTCCTTTGGATTGGTTGACCTTACGCGCTGGTTACTGGCATGAAACTGACGTTACTGACGGCAAATATGCTGACTATATGCTGCCTACCAACGGTCGCGACGTTGTTTCCTTGGGGGTAGGTGTGAAGTACGAAAATTGGACTTTCGACCTTGCCTATGCTCACTTGTGGATTTATGACACCCAGTATGAAGACAAGGGTGCCATTAAAGCAGGAAATTCTTCCAATGTAGGCGCTGATATTTACTCTTTCTCTGTAGGTTATTCATTCTAAGCCTATAAAGCTTTGTATTATGCAAGGGAGTGTGTACAACACTCCCTTTTTTTTATGCTCTTTTTTCTTCTTTCGTAAAAAAATATCCTGCTCATACTTTCACGTCATGCCCATTTAAAAAAATGGATTGCCACGAAAAAACGCTACTCATTTCACTGTATAGCGCAAATTTCAGAGCGTTTTTTCTCGCAATGACTCTGCGTAGTGTCGTAAGTCACTGCGAGGAGAGTCGCCTCGCAGTTACGCGTTAGGCTACTGAATGTATGCGACTCGACGCGGCAGTCCACGCCTTTGAAGGTGAAATTAAGCAATGAAAGATTCATCAAAGCAAAATGACACATTCATACTTTTGAGCAAAAAGCCTTGCGTTTGACAGACCTACACCTAGCATGATATTTGTGAATATTGTGTTACGTAAAGGGTTTTACGCATATTTTCATGAACAATATGGCGCAGTCGCATAACATATAAGGCGTTACACGCTGATTGCATGAGTATAGCTCTTCCTGTTCACCCAAAATTTTATTTTATGGAGTTTTTCACATGAATAAAACTGCTTCCTTGGTACTTGCTGGCGTCTCTCTTGTCATGCTTGCCACCCCTGCTCTTGCCGCAGACGTCATTAAATTGGGCGTTGCTAGCTCCCTTACCGGTGACATTGCTTCTTATGGTATTCCTACCTTAAACGCCGCCGAAATTGTTGCCGAAGAAATCAACGCCAAAGGCGGCATTGACGGTAAGAAAGTTGTCGTTGTGGCACAAGACGATCAATGTAAACCAGAACTTGCCACCAACGCTGCCACCAAACTTATTTCTGACGATGTAGACGTTATCATAGGACATATCTGCTCTGGCGCCACCAAAGCGGCTTTGCCTATTTATAATAATACCAAGCTTGTGGCCATGTCTCCGGCATCCACCACGCCAAGCCTTACCACCAGTGGCGAAAATCCTTATTTTTTCCGCACCATTGCCAACGGTAATGCTCAAGCCACTCTTTCTGCTCTCTTTGTCACTGACACCTTAAAGGCACAAAAAATCGCCATCATCCATGACAATGGCGAATACGGCAAAGGCTATGCCGAAGACAATAAAAAGCTTATTGAAGCCGCTGGAAAGGGCAAAATTGTGCTTTTTGACGCAGTAAATCCCGAAGCTGTAGACTACAGCGCCGTGGTGAAAAAACTCAGAAGAGAAAATGTGGACGCCATCATCTTTGGCGGTTATCACCCCACAGCCTCTAAGCTCATTCAGCAAATGCGCCGCAATCGCGTGACCGCTGTTCTTGTGGGTCCTGACTCCATCAAAACCGACACCTTTGTGACTATGGCAGGCAAGGAAGCTGAAGGCGTATATGCCTCTTCTCCTTCTGACACCAGCTCTTTGGCCATTTACCAAAAGGCTCGCGAACAGCATATCAAAAAGTACAATGCCGAACCTGGGCCATTTTACTACAATGCCTATGCCGCCGCACAAGCTTTGCTCAACGCTGTGGATAAAGCCGACAGCACCGACGCCGCCAAGCTTGTAGAAATTCTGCGCTCTGTGACCATCGAAACACCTGCTGGTAACATCACCTTTGATAAAAACGGTGACCCCATCGGCGTAGGTCTTTCCTTGTATCAAGTTAAAGACGGTAAGTACGTAGAGCCCGAAAACAAAATCTAGTTCTTTTTAACTTTGAACTTTATGTAGATATAAAATCCCTTGGTATGATTCACAGTCACGCCAAGGGATTTTTTTATACATACAAAAAATGTTTTTCAGTCTTTATATGCATCAATCAAGTACATAAAGAACTGTCTTCTTCTTGACATAACACAAATTATGCTATATGTGGGTAATAGGGTTTTTTGACCGTATCATTACTTGACATTCTGAGTAAAAAACTAGACTATGCCGCACTTGCTATGTGATTAAAATCACACAAACAGAAACAATCTTAACTGTAGAGTAGGAGACTTCGTATGAAATTTTTACTTCATTGCTTACTAGCTGCATGCTTATTTTCCGGTTTCACCAGTGTAGCTCAAGCAGAATTCCCAGAAAAACCTGTAAATATGGTTATTGCCTTTACAGCTGGCGGCTCCAGTGACGTGCAGGCACGCATCACACAAAAGTATTGGAACAAATATGCTCCTCAACCTTGGGTATTTATTTATAAACCAGGCGCAGGCGGCATCATCGGCTTCACCGAAATCGCAAAATCTCGTCCTAACGGCTATACCATTGGTGGCTTGAACGTACCCCATATCATCTTACAAAACTTGGCACAAAATGCACAATTTGATCCCAATAAGAGCTTTGACTATATCGCTCAAGTGGTAAATGACCCTCAGTGCATTGCCGTTTTAAAGACAAGCCCCTACAAAACTGTAGCAGAGCTTTTTGACGCCATTAAGAAAAACCCCAAGAAAATAAAAATCGGCTTGGTAGGCCCTCTTTCTGGTCACCACTTGATGCATTTAGACCTTAAAGAAATGTATCCTGATTTAAATTACACCCCTATTTTCTATAAGGGTGCCACTGACCAAAACGCAGCCCTCTTAGGCGGCGAAATTGACGCTATCTTTGGTAATATCAACGACGTTATGCGTTCCATTGAAGAAATGAAAATTCTTGGTGTTGCCGCTGAAAAACGCAATGACTTCCTTCCTGACGTACCTACTTTACAAGAACAAGATATTAATTTTGTTTCTGATATTCGTCGCGGTTTTGCAGCTCCTGCCGGCACTGACCCTGAAGCTCTTGCAAAACTTCGTGCTATCTTTAAGCAAATTTGCGAAGACCCTGACTACCTTGCAGACATGAAAAAAGCAGGTCAACCTGCTGAATACATGGACGGCGTTGCCTTTGGTGAGTACATCAAAACCCAACAAGAAAAGTCACGTCTTGCTTTAGAAAAAGCAAAACTTCTTAGAAAATAGTAATAAGCAGATTTTTTCTGCTCATAAACAAAATACCTTCTCTACTGGGAGCCACTTTCTCCCAGTAGAGAAATAGAATAAGGTCTTACAAAGAACAAAAGTTCATGCTTTCTTCTGCTTTATTTAACATTGCCTTTAGACTTTCCGTATAAACTTCCAAGATTGTCGTCTCAAACAGTTATAGCTGTTTATGTTTTTTTAACAAGCTAAGATAGCTTCACCTACTTTTTATAATAAGGTATAAAAACCCCTTTTGTTCGTAAGCACTTTTATACAGCCTTTGTGTTCAAAGTTTTCGAACTTGTGCGCAGTACTCACTTTTTTATAAGGAGAAAACTATGACTGAATTTATCGGACCGGCACTCTTGCACCTTATTGAGCCGTTCAATATATTTTTAATGGTAGTAGGTCTTACAGGCGGTATTCTTGTAGGAGCCTTACCAGGGCTTACAGCCACCATGGGCGTAGCGCTTATGGTTCCCATCACCTTCGCTATGGACCCTATCAGCGGTCTTATTATGCTTGGCGCCATTTATATTGGGGCCATTTATGGCGGGGCAAACTCTGCCATTTTGATTTGTACCCCAGGCACGCCTAGCTCTGTGGCAACCACCTTTGATGGTTGGCCTATGAGTCAAAATGGAAGATCTGACGAAGCTTTGCAATGCTCGCTCATTTCCTCTGTTTTTGGTGGCATTGTGGGTACTTTCTTCTTGCTCTTCTTTGCCGCATCCTTAGCACGCTTTGCTCTGCGTTTTGGTGGCCCAGAAAACTTCTGGTTATGCCTCTTTGGTCTTTCCACCATCGCCGTTATGAGTGCGGATAATATGGGCAAGGGTATCATCTCTGGCGCCATTGGACTCTTAGTTGCTACCATTGGTCTTGACCCCAACACAGGCGCCATGCGCTTCACTTTTGGCACATACTCCCTTATTCAAGGTATTTCCGTTATTCCGTGTATGATTGGTCTGTTCTCTTTCTCACAAGTACTATACCTTGTAGGCTCACAAAGAGAATACGTGGCACAATACACCCCACAAAAAGGTGTTTTCACTAAAACACTGGGCTATTTATTTTCTAAGTGCAAACTGTTGCTTATACGCTCTTCTGTCGTTGGAACCATCGTAGGTATGCTTCCCGGTGCAGGAGGCGAAATTGCTTCTATTATTACCTATAACGAAGCTAAACGTTGGGATAAAGAACCAGAAAAATACGGTAAAGGTTGCATTGAAGGCGTCGCCGCCTCTGAAAGCGCCAACAATGCCGTTATTGGTGGGGCGCTTATTCCCATGCTCACCTTAGGTATTCCCGGCAGTGCTGTGGCAGCCGTTATTTTGGGCGCTTTGTTAGCTCACGGCATTCAGCCCGGCTTTAAGATTTTTACAGCCACAGGTGAACTTGCCTATACCTTTATTATTTCACAATTTGCCGTTTGCTTGCTTATGCTTCCCGTAGGCTATTTACTTTGTAAAGTTATGGCACGCTTGTTGACCTTGCAATTAACCATTATTGCCATTTCCATTGTGGTACTTTCCTATATTGGCGCATACGCCATTGCCAATAGTATGGTAGATATTTGGATAGTTGTTGCTTTTGGTTTTATTGGCTATTTTGGCGGTCGCGTGGGCCTAGACACAGGCGCTATGGCACTGGGGGTTATTCTTGGGCATATGATTGAGGAAAACCTTGGCAAATGCATTGAGCTAGCCCATGCCCATGATGGCGGCTTACAAGGTGTTATGACTGAAGGTATCATTTCTAAAGTATTGATCACCGCCTTAGTTCTTTCCTTGTTAACTCCATTCTACATTAAATATGTAAAAAAACGCCGCGCAGCAAATAAATAGGAGGGCACTATGCGTAAAAGTCAACAAGATTTCTGGGCAGGCATATTATTTCTTGCCATAAGTGGTGCCTTCTTTGTGCAGTACGACACCTTAACTGGCGTAAGTCGTGTTTTCCCCGAACTACTTATCAGCTTCATAGGCTTGGGGGGCGTGTACTTTGTCATCAAGGGTATATGGGGTGAACTTCAGCACAAAAAAGGTCTTGCTCCAGCACCTCAAGAAGACGCAGGGCATGGCGGTGCAGAAGAAGACGAGAAAGTTTCTTGGGCGCGTATTGGTAAAATAAGCCTGCTTTCTATCGTTCTTGTTTTTGCTGTGGAATATATAGGATTCTTTGTTTCAACCTTTGTTTTCTTGGCAGTTGCGTATCTTGCCCTTGGAAGCAAAGAAGGAAAATATAGTATTTACGTTCGAGCAATTCTTTTCGCTTTACCTTTTACTGCCGGCGTGTGGTTACTCTTTGTAAAACTGCTTGCCGTGCCCACTCCCGCAGGGATTTTATTTTAGTGAGTTCTAGGTAGTGTTATAAAATTGTGCTTTTTTGTACTGCATTAAGGAAAATATAATGCAGTACAAAAGCACGCTTGCAACACTGCCTAGGCTCACAATGCATTTTGGAGTATAATCATGCAAAAAATTATCATTACAGAGTTTATGGATCAAAGCGCCGTTGATGCTTTAGCAAAAGATTTTGACGTTATTTACGACAAAAATTTTCTTAATTCGCCCGAAAAGCTCGCGGCGGAAATGAAAACTTGCGACGCCATTATTGTGCGCAACAAAACTCAAGTGCGTGGAGAGCTTTTAGAGCAAGCAGAGCGCCTTAAGATTGTGGGACGTTTAGGCGTAGGCCTTGACAATATTGACGTGGCTACCTGCAAGCAAAGAGGTATTGAAGTTATCCCTGCCACAGGTGCTAACAATATATCTGTGGCTGAATATGTCATGGCAGGGGCTTTAATGGCGGTACGTGGTTGCTATGAAAAAACCCACGAAGTGCAAAGCGGCACATGGCCTCGTGAAAGCATGATGGGTGGTGAAGTTTACGGAAAAACTTTAGGTCTTATCGGCTTTGGTGGCATTGCACAAGATGTTGCTCGCCGTGCCAGTGTCTTTGGTATGAACATAGTGGCCTATGATCCTTTTATTGAAGCCTCTGCTCCCGTATGGAACACCTATGGCGGCGCTGCCGTAAAACCTCTTTCCTTAGAAGAGCTTTGCGCACAAGCAGATATTATCAGTTTGCATGTACCTTTGACGGATGCCACAAAAAATCTTATTAACCAAGAGCGCATTCAAAACATGAAAAATACTGCTATCATCATCAATACTGCCCGTGGTGGTATTGTAGATGAGCAAGCCCTTGCCAATGCCTTAAAGGCGCAGCAATTAGGCTTTGCTGTATTTGATGTTTTTAATGCAGAACCTCTTTTGGCAGATTCACCCTTTAAAGATGTGTCCAACTGCATTTTGACAGCACATATTGCCGGAGTGACACACGAGTCCAATACACGTATAAGCACGCTCATTGCAGACAAAGTTGCTGCTGGCCTTAAAGCCTCTGCATAAGCCATAGACGAAAAAGGAATATTATGCTTTTATCTGAAAAAGAACTCAAAGACCTTGCCTTTTCTGTGTTCACTCGTTCCAATACCAGTGAAAATATTGCCAATATTGTGGCAGACTCTCTCGTATTAGCGGAGTTAGACGGCATTCACTCCCACGGTTTTGCCAGAATCCCCTTTTATGCAGATCAAGCCATATGCGGTAAGGTAAATGGTCACATTGCTCCTACCATCACTGAAGTTTCCCCTTCTGGCGTGTACGCCGATGCCCATAACGGTTTTGCTTTTCCAGCCATTGAACTCGGTTTAGAAAAAGCCATCACCTTGGCGCAAACTATGGGTATTGCCATGCTTGGCGTTGGTCATTCGCACCACTGCGGCGTAGCAGGGCAATATGTAGAAAAAATTGCGCGTGAAAATCTTATAGGCATTATGTGCTCCAACACACCTAGCGCCATGGCGCCTTGGGGCGGCTCTAAAGCTACCTTTGGTACAAATCCTCTAGCCTTTTCCTGCCCGCGCAAAGACGACCACCCCTTAGTCATTGATATGTCTTTGAGTAAGGTTGCCAGAGGAAAAATCCAAACGGCAAACCAACAAGGCAAAACTATTCCTGACGATTGGGCCATCGACGCTGAAGGCAAAGCCACCACCGACCCTGCCAAGGCTTTGGCTGGCTCCATGCTGCCCATCGGCGGCGCTAAAGGCGCTTCTTTAGCGCTTATGATAGAACTTTTGTCTGTGGCTGTAACAGGGTCTTCGTACGGTTATCAAGCCAGCTCTTTCTTTGATAATGAAGGCGGCTCGCCAAATATTGGGCAATTCTTTATTATTATCAATCCTTTTGTTATGAATAATAACTTCTTAGACAAAGCTGAAGAACTTTTCTCCTTTATGTTAGCCCAAGAAGGAGTTCGTTTACCCGGCGCGCGCAGATTTGATTTACGCGAAAAAATGCGCACTGAAGGGGTGGAACTTCCTGACAAGTTGTATGCAAATCTTACAGCAAGAATAGGCTAGAAAGCGCTCTAGTATTTACTCACTATCTAAAGATACAAGGAGAAAATCTGTCATAGGTTTTCTCCTTACTTTTTTCACAAGCTTTCTCTACGCGCTAGCTGTAAGGCTTACACGCAAAAAAAGAAGTATAGCTCTCAAAACAAGTGGCAAAACGAGCGGCAAATCAAGACATTTGACAGACTTTACACTGCTATGCTACTTCACATAGTTACACGAGAGTGCAAGCTCGTTGAGGCATATGTAAAAAATATACCCTGTTTTTGTTCAATCTTAAACACAAGGCGTGAAAGCATATGCCCACTCTTTGCATTGGTGTTTATGTTTGCCTCAAGGCGCCGTAAAAAATTTTTATTTTAAATGGAGTTTCTCACATGAAGAAAGGTAAATCGTTATTGCTTGCAGGCTTGTCCGTAGTGATGCTTGCCACACCTGCCATGGCTGAAGACGTTATCAAAATTGGCGTTGCAGGAGCACACTCTGGAGACTTGGCCTCTTACGGCATCCCCACATGGAACGCAGCAGTACTTCTTGCTGAACAAGTCAATGCCAAAGGCGGCATCGACGGCAAGAAAATTGTTATCGTAGACGCTGACGACCAATGTAAGCCAGAGCTTGCCACCAACGCCGCTAACAAGCTTGTTTCTGAAGAAGTTGCTGTAGTTTTAGGGCATATTTGTTCTGGCGCAGCCAAAGCAGCTTTGCCCATTTATAACAGCGCAAAGATTATTTCCATCACTCCTTCAGCGACGACACCAAGCCTCAGCACCAGCGGTGAAAACCCTTACTTCTTCCGTACCATCGCCAACGATGACGACCAAGCTAAGCTTTCTTCTGCTTTTATCAACGGAACCTTAAAAGCTAAAAAAGTTGCCATCATTCACGACAACGGCGAATACGGCAAAAGCTATGCTGAAAACAACAAAAAGCTTTTAGAAGCTGCTGGTCAAGCTGAAGTAGTTTTCTTTGAAGCCATCAATCCTGAAGCTGTAGACTACGGCGCCACAGTAAG
This sequence comes from uncultured Desulfovibrionaceae bacterium, assembly GCA_964369335.1. Taxonomy (GTDB): domain Bacteria; phylum Desulfobacterota; class Desulfovibrionia; order Desulfovibrionales; family Desulfovibrionaceae; genus CAYJAD01. The sequence continues at coordinate 27,301 of CAYJFR010000005.1, forward strand.
AAAGTTAAGAAGAGAAAAAGTAGACGCCATTATCTTTGGTGGTTACCATCCTACCGCTTCTAAGCTTGTGCAACAATTAAGACGTAACCGCGTTACTGCACCTTTCATCGGTCCTGACGGCGTTAAAGACCCTGCCTTCGTAAAGATGGGCGGCAAAGAAGCTGAAGGCGTATACGCTTCTGGTCCTTCTGACACAAGCACCTTGCCTTCTTACAAAGAAGCTCGTGAACAACATCTTAAAAAATACAATGCTGAACCAGGCGCTTTCTTCTATCCTGGTTATGCCGCTATCATGGCTTTAGTAAATGCCATTGATAAAGCTGACAGCACCGACACAGATAAAGTTATGGCTGTTCTTCGCTCCGAAGCCGTAGAAACCCCTGCAGGTACCATCAAATTCGGCGCCAATGGCGACCCCATCGGTGTAGGTCTTTCCATGTATCAAGTGAAAGACGGTCAATTTGTAGAGACCGAAAACAAAATTATTATTGAATAAGTATGGGTGGGGCTTTTTAGCCCCACTTTTCTCAAGGACATCCCAAAGAGCCTATATCGCAACAACAAAAGCTCTTTGGGACAAACTCCCCTTTGCATAACCTAATTTTCAACAGACTATTTTCGTACCTGCACCTTAATATCTCATTCTTCATTACAAGCAGTACTCTCTTTTAAGGCGCGCAGGAATATACATTACGAATGGACGGATTGTCATGGACATACAATACTTTATAGAACTTTTCTTTGGCGGGCTCACCCGCGGCAGCATTTACGCGCTTATAGCCTTAGGCTATACCCTTGTATACGGCATTATTGAGCTTATCAACTTTGCGCACGGTGAAATTTATATGATCGGCGCCTTTACCGCTTTCTTAGTTGCCAGCGCCCTCGGCATTATGGGCTTTCCCGCACTTGCCATACTTATTATCGCCGCTTTAGTGGCTGTTTTATGGTGTGCCGCCTATGGCTACACCTTAGAGAAAGTGGCGTATAAGCCCCTACGCGGTGCACCACGCCTTTCTCCGCTCATTTCCGCCATTGGTATGTCCATCTTCTTGCAAAACTACGTTATCCTTGCTCAAACGCCTGACTTCGTAGCTTTTCCCCGTCTTATTCCCGAATTAGAATTTTTATATGCATGGGACATTATGGGTTCCAGTGACTTTATTATTTTGGTAGTGAGCACCATAGCTATGGTTACCCTCACCCTCTTTATCAACTATACCAAGATGGGCAAAGCCATGCGTGCCACGGCGCAAAATCGCAAAATGGCTTTATTGCTCGGCATCGACGCTGACCGCATCATCTCCTTAACCTTTATCATCGGTTCTTCCTTGGCAGCCATTGGCGGCGTACTTATCGCTTCGCATATGGGACAAGTGAACTTTGCCATCGGCTTTCTTGCAGGCATAAAAGCTTTTACCGCCGCCGTCTTGGGAGGCATTGGCTCCATACCTGGCGCCATGCTTGGAGGTATTGTGCTTGGATTGTGTGAAAGCTACACCACAGGCTACTTCTCTGGGAACTACGAAGATATGATCGCTTTTGCCATTCTTATTCTTATTCTTATTTTCCGTCCCGATGGTATACTTGGCAAAGCCAAAGTACAAAAGGTATAGGTGAAGCGCATGAATATCTTTGCAAAAGCAGCCATTGTTGCCCTTTGGTTTATGGTGTTAACCTTCCCGCTTATGGGATTACAAATCAACGCCATTGAGTCCACCATCAATATACGCTGGGACCGTGTTCTTGGTATGGGTGTGAGCATTTTCTTTCTTGCCATGGCTTGGCATGTGTGCTTTCAACGCAAAGCCCAAGGTTTGCCCATTATCCCCATTCCTCAAGGCATCACGCAAAGCACAGCCTCTTTGACCCAATCACTGCTTTTTAAGCGCGGTCTTCCTACAATCATACTTGCCAGTATGATTATCATGCCCTTTGTCAGCTCCATGTACCAAACTAATATTATGATTTCAGCCCTGCTCTATGTTATCCTAGCCCTAGGCTTGAATATCGTGGTAGGTATTGCAGGACAATTAGTACTGGGCTATGTGGCTTTTTACGCCGTAGGCGCGTATACATACGCCTTGCTCAACCAATTTTTTGGCATGGGCTTTTGGGTCTGTTTACCCCTCGGCGGCTTTGTGGCGGTTATTTTTGGGCTTATCTTAGGCTTTCCTGTACTGCGTTTACGCGGTGACTACCTTGCCATCGTAACCCTAGGTTTTGGCGAAATTGTCCGCATTTTCTTGCAAAACTGGAGCGACCTTACGGGCGGCCCGCGCGGTATTTCTAAGATTCCGCCGCCAAGCTTCTTTGGTATGGAAATGGATTTAACCATGACCACCACCTATATTTATTACTTGGTGCTCATAGCCGTGCTCATCACCATTGTGATTATTTCACGCATCAAAAACTCACGCGTAGGTCTGGCCTTGCAAGCATTGCGTGAAGATGAAATCGCCGCCCAAGCCATGGGCATTGATATTACCAAGGTAAAGCTTTCAGCCT
>CAYJFR010000006.1:0-18373 GCA_964369335.1 uncultured Desulfovibrionaceae bacterium
CCTTCCTCAAGAAAATCTCGTGTAGTTCCGGGAATATCCGTCACTAAAGCGCGGTTATAACCGAGTAAAGCATTGAGTAAGGAAGATTTGCCGGCATTGACAGAACCAGCCAAAACCACAGAAACCCCTTCTTGCCAATGGCGGCTTCTGTTATAGGCTTCTAGTAAGTCCTGTACTGCGTCTTGCACTTCAACAATAACATGTCCAAAAGCTTCTGGGCTTAAGCATTCCACTTCCTCTTCGGGAAAATCCACAGCCACGCAAAGTTCCATACGCAAACGCTCAAGCTTTTCGTGCAAATGCGAAACTTTTTTCCCTAGCAAGCCCTCTAATTTGGCAGAGCCAAGGTGCAAAGCCGCTTTGCTTTTGGCGGCAATCATTTCTGCCACAGCTTCAGCTTGGGTCAAATCCATACGCCCATTGAGCAAAGCGCGGCGTGAAAATTCGCCTCGCTCTGCCAGAGATGCACCGCGGGCTATGATGGATTCTAAAAGCGTCGCCATAAGCATTTGCCCACCGTGAGCGTGTATTTCCACCACGTCTTCCCCTGTAAAGGTATTGGGGGCAGGCATATATACAGCCAGCACATCGTCAAGCATGGCGCCTTTTTCGTCTATAAAACGACCTCGATGCAAGGTCCAAGGGCGAAAATCTTGAAAATTTTGTGCTGAAGATTGGAAAATTTTTTGTAAAATAGATTTAGAATCTTGACCGGAAATACGCACAATACCAATACCCCCACTACCCAAGGGGGTGGCAATGGCCGCTATGGTGGTGTTGTCATGCATACGTATACCTTTTTGCAATAGGGGAGTTTATATATGCTAAAGTCATACCTTTTTCAAAAATCATGGATTGCTTCATTTTGTCCACAATGACACTTTTTGTTATACAAGGTCATTACGAGCAAAGCGAAGCAATCCATGTGATTTCTCTAAGTACGAATTGTGCGAAAAAATAATGAAGAGAATACGCACATATTCTATGAGTGCTTTTACGTGATTTTTCGGAAAAAATCTATGAAAAGCCGCAGTATTTTTTTCTTATAGCTATATTATCCGCGTTTTCGTTGAATAATAACACGTTTAAGAGGGCCATCGCCAGAGCTTCGTGTAATAAGGTCAGTGGCCTCTTGTAAAACCACATGCACAATACGTCTATGATACGAAGACAAAGGACGCGTGGAATGGGGTTTACCCGTAGCACGTACTCTTTCTGCCAATACTGTGGCAAGCTCAATAAGCTTTTCGTCTTGGCGCGTGCGATAATCGCCCACATCAAGTTGCACGCGTACGGCGGCGTCCATATCACGAGAAACAATGCGCGAAGTGATATATTGCAAGGCGGCAAGGGTTTGCCCTTCACGCCCAATGAGCAGACCGGAATTTTCATCACAATCTAAATGCACATGCACGCGCCCTTCATGCAGCTTCATGGACAAAGGTACTTCACCCACAATAAGACGAGTGAGACGGCTTACAGCGTCCAAGGTTGACGCAGAAAGCTTTTCTTGGTCCAGCTCTTCCAAAGGAATGGAGCGGACATTTTCCACTTCGTCCACATCATCACCAAAGGGCATATTTTCCATATGTTCCGTAGGTGCAGGCTTGGCAGGCTTTTTGTGTTGCTGACGACGATGGTCACGCCCTTCTTGGGCAGCGCGCTCTTGTCTTTGCAAACGAGCCTCACGACCGCGGCCACGAGCCGTATTTTCCCCTTGACCTTCATGGCGTTCAGTACGGTTGCCATTATATTCTAGCTGATTGCCATCTGGCTCTAAACGATTACCATTGGCTTCAGTTTGACCATCACGCTCCACACGATTACCGTGACGCTCATGACGGTTGTTATGACGCCCTTGACGTGCATCGCGTCCGCGTGGCTCTTTGCCTTCGCGCTGTTCACGAGGTTCACGCTGTTCACGAGGTTCACGCTGTTCGCGTGATTGTGACTCGCGTGGCTCACGACGATTTTTTTGCTGACGCTCTTTTTTAGGAGCCGCAGACTGCTCTTCTTGCTCTTCATGACGTTCCTGTTTAGAGCGCGGAGCATTCTTTTCAGCTTTTTTGGCAGCCGCTTTATTGTGAGAAGAGGTTTGTTTCTCTTCTTGTGCAGGAACAGCGTTGGCTTCTTCTGCCTTGGCTGTAGCCTCTTGCGTAGGCGTCGCCTTGGTTGAAGGTGTTTTGGGTTCTGCCTTAGAAGATTTAGCATGCGGCGTTTTTTTAGAACGTCCCAAAATGTCTTCTACTGCATCACGTAATTGTACACGGCGGGCGCGCACCATGGCTTTGCGCGCACCCACCAATCCAAATATACCAGATTTTGCGTCTTGTATGATATCAATTTCTAAGCGTTCGCGCGTGGTATCATAATACGAACACGCATCGCTTATGGCATCATCAAGGCTTTTGCCTGTAAACTCTTTAAAGCCTTCCATATAGACGTCCTATTCCTTGTTTATGCTGTTTGTTTTTCAGCTTGGCGTAGCAGTAACCACTGCTGAAGCATGGACAAGAGGTTGTTTATTAGCCAGTAAATTACAAGACCAGAGGGGAAAGACAAGAACATAAAAGTAAAGATGATGGGGAGGAACATCATAATCTTTTGTTGCATGGGGTCACCCATGGGAGGACTCATCTTTTGCATAAAGAACATGCTCACACCCATGATGATGGGAGTGATATAAAAGGGGTCTGCTTGCGAAAGGTCAGCAAGCCAGAGATAATCTGTACCAGGGAGGAAAGTAATAAAATCCGCACTGCGCAATTCAATGGAAGTCAAAAGCGCTTGGTAAAGCCCAAAGAACACTGGTAACTGCACAAGCATGGGCACACAGCCGCTAGCAGGGTTAATGCCATAAGTTTTGTGTAAAGCCATGGTTTCGCGGGTGAGAGTTTCTCTGTCGTCGCCGTGTTTTTCGCGTAAAGCTGTAATCATAGGCTGTAATTTACGCATTTTCGCCATAGATTCGTAGCTTTTTGCTGTGAGAGGCCAGAAAAGAATCTTAATACCAATGGTCAAAAGAATAATAGCCACACCCCAGTTATTCACAGCACCGTGTAACAATTCTAAGCACCATAAAAGAGCAGAGCCGATAATGCTGAACATACCAAGGTCAATGGCATTGGCAAGCTCGTTAGGAGCTTTTTCTAACATATTTGCAACTTTAGGTCCAATCCAGTAAGTAACATCTTGTTGTACTTCTGTTTTGGGTTGTACCATAACATCACTTTGCTCTAAAACAACGCGGTATACATGGTCTTGCAAACGTGCTTTTAAGGTCACATTGGTGGTATTGGCAGGGGCAATGGCAGACATGAAATAGGTGCTTGAAGCGGCAGCCCAAAGAATGGGACCTGTTTCTTGTACGCCTGTTTCCATCAAAGTATCTACGTCGCTTTCTTCTGCATATTCGCCAGTAATACCCCAAGCAACGCGCATGGCATCATAGTAATCACCTGCGGCGGCAGAAGCGTCTTCACCTATATTATAACCTACGCGCACAGTACGAGCTTGCTCACCAAGGGTCACAAAACGCACTTTTTCTGTAATAGCATAGGTATCAGCAGAGAAGGTTAACTCACGAACAACGCGCATACCATCCACTTCACCAGTGAAGGTCAGTGTTTGTTGCCCACTTTCTAATTGAACATTTTCCCCTTCAAAAGCCCAAGAGCCAGTACTCCAAGAAGGCTGTCCATTGATGAGCAAGCCCAAGGGAGCAATGCGTGAGGCTGTGGGGGTAACGAGGTTCACATTAGGGTGCTGTGTGCTGGCATCGAAAGGATTTTTTGCGCCAATATTAAAGCCCATAATAGAAATGAGGGGCTCTTTTTTGGGAATTTCAGGATATTTTTTCAGTTCAAAAGAACGTAAGATACCGCCGCCGGAGTACATAACAGCTTTGTAAAGAGGAGTCTCGATGGTGACATCTTTTCCAGCAGCAGGGGTAAAGGTTGTGAGGGAAGCTGTGGGGCTGGCAGTGGTGTTTGATGCGTTGGCAGCTTGCGCGTCCGCTAATTTTTGTTGTTCAGCAATACGGGCTTGGTCTTGCGCGGCAAGCTCTTCAGGACTAGGTGTCCATCCCATATGTTGTGAAAGCATGGTCCAACCGAACATAACAGCTAGGGAAAGTGTAATGGCGAGAATTAAATTTTTTGATTGCATAGAGCCTCTATTTGTGTGTCTTGCTGACACGAGAAGAGGGAGGAGGCACAGGATCTATACCACCTCCTGCCCAAGGATGACAACGCGCAAGTCTGCACACTGCCAACCATGACCCACGAACTATACCATGAACCATGACGGCTTCGACGGCATAGGCGGAACATGTGGGATAGTAGCGACACGCCTTGGGGAGCACGGGCGAAACAACATACCTGTAAAAAAAGACTGGCAGAAGATAGATACGGCGTATCCATATCCTCATACCACACGCTCCCCAAGGGCATTGAGTTTTTTCAAGAGGGGGCTTAAGTCAGTGTGCACCAAGTCATACGAAATCGGCATACCGATTAAGTTTTTCTTGGGAACAACTACAATATCAAGCCCTTGTGGAAGTTTTTGACCATGCAAGCGGAAAAACTCTCGCAATACGCGCTTTATGGAATTACGGCGCACTGCATTACCCATCTTGCGGCTCACCGTAAATCCGGCACGCCATCCAGCTTCCTCTTGTTTTCTGGTGAACAACACAAAATATTTTGAAAAATAGCGCTGATTTGCATCATAACATAGCACAAAATCACTTCTGCGCTGCACTCTTTTACTACGAGGCCACTTTGTATCCCATGCTTGTGGCATAGCCCTTTAACCTCGCGTTTATACTTGTCTTATTCGGTAAAATTTTTTGCGCTATACGCTGGCGCTCAAACGTTTGCGGCCTTTAGCACGACGACGACGAATAACGGCGCGACCAGCTGCTGTTGCCATACGTGCACGGAAACCACAGGTGCGTGCTCTACGAATTTTACTTGGTTGATATGTTCTTTTCATTATCAAACTCCTTCGAGAAATAGAAAGAGTCGTTTACACCAATACTTATAACGCGTCAAGTCTTCTAAGGCTGTATGTAGCAGATTTAGAAAAAATTATGACGTTCAACAAGTTATAAAAAAGTATTTTTTGTATCAAAAGAGGTGTTTTTTGCTTCGCATGTCGATTTTACAGCATTTACTCACAAAAAACACCATCTTTCTTCTACAGTGTACTTTTATAATAAATTTTAGTGTAGGACTCTTTCATACAATGTTTATACACGACTTTTTTATAAAGCCTTGCTGAATGCCTCAGCAGCGCCACGAATAACACTTTCATCTACGCAGAATGTGAGGCGGAAATGTCCTGCTTTACCAAAGCCTGTGCCAGGTACTGCCAAGACTTTTTGTTCAAGGAGGCGTTGGCAAAAAGCCACATCGTCGCCGCCAGGTGCTTTGGGGAAGAAGTAAAAAGCACCTTGGGGCACTTGAAACTCATAGCCAGCTTTTTGTAACACTTCAGTCATGGCATTGCGACGGGCTTCATAAATGCCCACATCCACTTGTGAGCCAAGGGCCGCCGCCATAATATGCTGACCCACTACGGGAGGGTTCACATAGCCTAAAATACGGTTGGTCAAGGTCAAGGCGCCCATAAGCTCTTCGCCTTGAGCAAGGTTTGGCGAAATAATCACATAGCCAAGGCGTTCACCGGGCAAGGAAAGATTTTTGGAGAAAGAGCTGACCACAATAGCATATTCGTACATGGGTAACAAAGAAGGCACTTCTACGCCATCAAAGGCGAGGAAGCGGTAAGGCTCGTCGGACAAGAGCCAAATGGGTTTGCCAAATTTCTCACTGCAACGTTGCAATACATCTATAACACCTTGCAACTGTTCCCTTGTATAAACAACGCCTGTGGGGTTGTTGGGGGAGTTCACAATAAGCACACGGGTTTTTGCGCTGATGGCGGCTTCAAGAGCGGCTAAGTCAGGGGCAAAGGTGCCGTCTTGTGTGGGGACAGGGGCAAAACTTGCGCCATGGTTAGCGGCATAAAAGCCGTACTCTACAAAGAATGGCGCAAAGGCAAGCACTTCTTCGCCTTCATTAAGAACAGCGCGGAAAAAAGCGTTCAAACCGCCGGCGGCGCCACAAGAAAGCAATACATGCTGAGCTTGAATATCTATACCTTGCTCGGCGCTGAGATGTTTTGCCAGCATGTCTCTTGCCCAAGGATAACCGCCATTGGGCATATAGCCGAAAGAAAATGGTTCTGAGGCAGCGTCTGCAAGCTTGCGTAGACCGTCAGCCACAGCGGGGGGGGGGGGCAAATCAGGATGGCCTAAGCTAAAGTCGTAAACATTTTCTGCGCCAAATTCGGCTTTAAGTTGCGCACCTGCTTCAAACATACGTCTGATCCAAGAAGCGTTTTTCATATACCCTGCTACACGATCTGAAAGAATAGACATTATAACTCCTTATTGGTCACTTTGGCTGTATTGCCATTTTACCTTGCATGGTTTATACTTACAAATATTCATTTTTGGAGATGGTTATGCGTACACCAGCTTTAGCTTTGCTCGGTACTTTACTCCTCACAGCTTGCGGCTCCAACGAACCGCTTCAACCCCAATCCGTAGAAAAAAACATGGAAATTTCCGTGGACTTACGTGAAGAACACCGTTGCTCACGTATTTCTCCCGAAATTGAAATTCCCTATCCTCCTCAAGGGACACGCTCCTACCATGTACAACTCAAAGATATGGAAACCAAGCGCACGCATGGCGGCGGCTCTTGGTCAGATGTAGACCTTCAAGAAGGATCTGTCATCGCTGAGGGAGCGCTCACGCGGTATTATACGGGGCCTTGCCCTCCCAATGAGGAGAGCCGTGTTTATCAATATGTCGTAAATGCCCTTGACGTCAACAAGCAGATTGTGGGCGTGGGCAAATATACCTTCTTACAAGAGTAATGTATGAAATATTGCGGATGGGGTGAATCTACAGTAGACACCCTCAGTCTTCTTTTTTGTCGCGTGGGTGCCGCTGGCATGGCGCCACACGCCCCTGGTACATGGGGTAGCCTTGTGGCAATACTCTTTGCGCCCATGTGGTTTATGCCCTTACCTATGACAGGACGCGTACTTGTCCTCATAGGGTTGTTCTTTTTAGGCGCTTTTGCCAGTACCCACGTGGAGCGTATGCTTCAGTGCGAAGACCCTTCACAAGTGGTCATTGACGAATTTGTAGGCGTATGGCTGGTACTTTTACCTTTTGCCAAAGTAAGCCCCACAGAGCTTTTCCTTGCTTTTGCGCTCTTTCGTTTTTTTGATATTCTTAAACCTTGGCCCATATGCGCCGCAGAGCATTGTATGCGTGAAGGCTTTGGTATCATGCTTGACGATGTAGTAGCAGCCCTTATGGCCATGGCGTGCCTTGGTGTGTGGCGCTGGATTGTAGGTTAATTTTTTCATCGTACAACAATGTCAGAAGTTGTTTGAGGTAGCTGTTAATATTAAATAAGCTGAAATCATACCGTAAAAAACAGCATAATCCAGCTCATACTGGATTATGCTGTTTTTTTACATGCTATCCTCGTAATATGACTAACAATAAAAGTCTTTCATCTATATTTAATAGTATTAAAATATAACTCTTCTAATAAAAATTAGTAATACTATATTAATTAATGCATGTTTTATAGTATATAGTCACACTAAAAACTCTCTACTTGACAGGTTTTCTGATTCTTTTTAAAAATAGAACACATTCATATACATCCTTATTATATATTTGTTTATATAGAGTAATATATAAACAATATTTCGCGCATATGTTTTTTAATAATATGGTTGCTTTTATATATCACTACAAACCGAGAGTGTGTTTAGTATGGTATTTTCAAGTTTTCCTTACTTATTATTGTTTCTTCCCATTGTTATATGTATTTATCATTTTTTACGTCGTGCAGGTTACGGAAAATATTGCTTTCCTTTCCTTTTTTGCGCCTCTCTCTTTTATTACGGCTATTGGAAATTGTCCTATATTGGCATTATTATATTTTCCATACTAAGTAATTTCTATTTGGGAAAAACTATTGAAAAGGCAGAGCAATGGCGTAAACCGATATTTTTATTTGGTGTAACGCTCAACGTCTCCTTATTGTGTTATTTTAAATATACAGATTTTCTGATTTCTACCGCCAATACGCTTTTTACTGCCAATATTCCTTTAGCGCATATTATATTGCCCATTGGCATAAGTTTTTACACCTTCCAGCAAATAGCCTATCTCTCAGATATTTACAAAGGGAAATACACAGGAGCAGGAGAAAGCTTCATTGAATACGGGCTTTTTGTAACCTTTTTCCCACAGCTTGTAGCTGGCCCCATTGTGCATCATGATGAAATGATGCCCCAATTTAAAGATGAGAAGAATAAAGGCATCAACTGGGAAAATATGTATAAGGGCTTGTGTTATCTGTCCATAGGGCTTGCAAAAAAAGTACTTATTGCAGACTCCCTTTCCCCCCTTGTGGCATATACTTTTGATACAAGCCAAAGCTTAACCTTTTTTGAAGCGGGCTTTGGCTGCCTTATGTATACCTTTCAATTATATTTTGACTTTTCTGGCTATGCAGACATGGCCATAGGTTGTGCACTTTTTTTCAATATTCAATTACCTTGTAATTTTAATTCTCCTTACAAAGCCGTGAGCGTGCAAGATTTTTGGCGTCGCTGGCATATGACACTTTCTCGCTGGCTTGGAAGATATGTCTACGTCCCTCTTGGCGGTAATCGTAAAGGCTTAACACGCACCCTCATTAATCTTTTCTTAACCTTTTTAGTGGGCGGTATTTGGCATGGCGCTGGATGGGGCTTTGTGCTTTGGGGAGCATTAAACGGCATAGCAGTACTTGTTCACCGTGTATGGTCAGATATGCTCGGCATGAAAATGCCCATTTTGTTGGCGCAAGTGGTGACATTCAGCTTCATTGTACTCGTGCGCGTTCCCTTTAGAGCGGTGGACTTTGACCGCGCTCAGTTGGTCACAGAAGGACTATGCGGCATAAATGGCTTTTCTTTAACACCAGCATTTTTAGATATGATTTGGACATCTTGGCATGATACTTTTGTGATTGGTGGGCCTATAAGCATCAATTATGGAATATTACTACTGATTATGTCTTATATCGTCTTTGTGGGGAAAAATACGCAGACACTCATGGCTTCACAAGCTGTGTACGCATCTAAAAGATTTTTTGCTTGGATAACAACCTTATTAGGGTTATCTATACTATTTTTACTTCTCCCAAGTTATCATCCTGAATTTATTTACTTTCAATTCTAGCAGGTTACTTATGCTGTATAAACGTTATTTTTTTCTTATTTTAAGCAGTGTTTTTTGTTTTATCGTATTTTTTATCGGTGTATTTTTTTGTCTTATCTACTTTGCTGACCCCTTTCAAACAAAAAGTAAAGGATTTTTCAATTCTGCAACTGAGCGCATTGGAATGCGATTGCAAGCCCAAGCCATAATAAAAAATGTGGAGTTTGAGAGTGCTATTTTAGGAAGCTCCATGTCAGCAAATACCTCTGCCATAGAGGCTTCTCAGCTTCTTGGAGAAAGTTATGTGAACTTGTCTATTGATGGAGGAAATTTTTTTGAAAGAGAAAATATTCTTAAATATGCATTACAACATAAAAATATAAAGAGCATAATATATGTATTTGGAGATGCTTATTTGTATTTTCCGGAGGATACTCAAGATTTAAGCCGTTGGGAACTTCTTTATGATGATAATTTTTTAAACAATTTTAAAGTTGCTTATGATAAACAATATATTAGAATGGCTTTAAGAAATATAGTATTTCAAAAAAAAGAAAAAGCAAAAATAAGTTATTTTGATAAACCTTATGCGTTAAAAGTATACATCAGACTAATGTAGTTACATTTTTTAACACTATGTTACCAAAAGCAATGAACACTTTACTTACAAAGCCGACGCCAAGTGCGACAAAGAGACAATTCACAATGTCATTGGCATATATTGATAAATATGTTGTTAATTATATTAAAGAAAATCCTAATGTGACATTTCATATTATCCTTCCACTTTACTATAGATATTATTATGCAACATGGGCTCAAGTTGATACTTATAAATATCTTTTACATAAACAGGCTTTACGGCATATAGTTAATGCAACAAAAAAATTAAATAATCTTCATATATACGGCTTTGAAAATTTAGAATATGCTGATAATATTATAAATTATAAAGATATAAAACATCATAATTCCGATTTTAATTCTTTTGTGCTTAAGTCCATAGCGCAAAAAAAACATATGCTCACGCCAGAAAATGTGGAAGCCTATCTAGCTCACTGTGAAGAACTGGCTTTAGCATTTGATATTGTTGCCTTTCATGATGAAGTGCAAAGACTTATCAAGTTGCACGCGGCTGAAAAAAAATAATATGTTATGGGAGAGCTCTATAAGCTCTCCCATAACCAACATTCATTTCAAGCTTTCTTTTATTCCCACACCTTCTTCCTCCACTTTGGAACACTTCGTGCAATCACCCCTTTAGGGAACCACCCTAAAGGAGATTGCGTCATGATTTTGACCTCTATTTTTACAAAACAAGCGTATCGTTTGCCCATAAAATCTTTTTTATTAGGAGCTATTATGCTGCTCTTTGCGCTTCCTGCGCAGGCGGTACGTATCAAGGATATTGCCTCTTTTTCAGGTCAGCGCGATAACCAGCTCATAGGTTATGGGCTTGTGGTGGGTCTTTCCGGCACAGGTGACAAAACAGGAACCACCTTCACCACAGCCTCCATTGCCAATATGATGGACAAGATGGGTGTGGGCGTTGACCCCGCCAACCTCAAAGTCAAAAACGTGGCGTCGGTTATGGTCACGGCAAGTATGCCTGTGTCTGCTAAGCCCGGTTCTCGTTTGGACGTTACGCTTTCCTCTGTGGGTGATGCTACATCCTTGCTAGGTGGTGTACTTTTACAAACCACTCTTAAAGGAGTGGACGGCAAAGTCTATGCCTTAGCACAAGGGCCTTTGGCCATAGGTGGTTTTTCTGCAGAAGGCGCAGCGGCGCGTACGCAAAAAAACATTACCACCGTGGGACGTATTCCTGGTGGCGCCACCATAGAACGCAGTATTCCTTTTAAATTTAACGATCAAAACAAGCTGACCTTGCATTTGCGCACACCGGATTTTAGCACCAGTCAAGGTATTTCTGAACGTGTCAACGATGCCATGGGCGGGCCTTTTTCCAAGGCTTTAGACGCCGCTACTATACAACTACAAGTACCGCCACAATACGCCAATAACCTTGTGCCTCTTATGGCTTCCATTGAAAATATAGAAATTTCTCCCGACGCTCCTGCCAAGGTAGTGGTGGACGAAAAAACAGGAACAGTAGTGCTAGGGCGTAATGTGCGCATTTCGCAAACAGCAGTGGCGCACGGCAGTTTACAAATTACCGTACAAGAAGCGGAACAAGTGTCACAGCCTGGCCCATTCTCACAAGGGCAAACAGTAGTCAGTCCGCAAACAGAAGTGAATGTGCGTGAAGAAAATCGTCGCTTAATGATGGTAGAAGGCGCCACCTTACAAGAATTGGTAGACGGACTTAACGCCATTGGCGCCACACCACGTGACCTTATTTCCATCTTACGTACGCTTCAAGTATCTGGTGCATTGCATGCGCAATTGGAGGTAATCTAATATGTCAAGTTCTCTACCTTTAGCACAACAAAATCCTGCGCATTCTTCCACACAATTGCAACAGCAAAAAATGGAGATGGCACAGCACGAAGTAAAGGGCTTAGGGCAAAGCAAGCTTTCTGAAGCGGAAAAAGCCAAGAAATTGCGCGAAACCTGCGAATCCTTTGAATCCATCTTTATTCAAAAAATGTGGACGCAAATGCGCGCTACTTTACCGCAAGAAAATCCCTTAGTAGGTAAGGAAGAAAAATTCTGGCAAAGTATGTATGATACAGAATTTTCTAAAAAAATGTCAGAAGGCGGTGGTATTGGGCTTGCGGATATGATGTACGAACAGCTTTCAGAAAATCTTTTTAACGTCAGCAAGACTACAGCCAACGCCGCTGGTGGGCAAAGCTTTGAGGTGACTATGCCTCCTCTTATCCCACGCGCTCCTATGCCTACAACGGCAAGTAATGCGGAAGCAAAAACGCCATCTATTGCTACAGCTTCAGTACCGCCCACAGGAAACGCGCCCTCTTCAAGACAAAATCTTGAGGGCTTATACGAAAATATTCAAACGCCGTCCGCATTAAATGCAAACGCTGCAAACGTGGGCAACGCCGCACAAAATGCGTCTTCAGTACAGCAATTTTTGAACGGCTTACAAGCCAAGCAAGGCTTGCACAGCGCGCAAGGCACACAGCTTACTGGCCCACAACTGGCGCAACAAGCTCAATTTGTGGCGGGAAGTCCACCACCAGCACAAGGCGTGTTGCCACACACCCCGCAAGTGGTACGCTATACCACCAATGTTCCTAAAAGTTCTCGTCAAAACGATGCAGAACAACATTTAAAAGATTTGATGGCAAAGGCGGCAACTCAGCAACAGCAACAACAGATGCAATCTTGGCAGCAAGTGCCTTCACAGCAACAAGCGGAAATGGCAGTACAAAGAGCCTTACAGCAAGCGCAACAGCAGTCCTCAAGCTCCTTTGGAGCTACAGGACAAACGCCCACGACGCCACAAGGCGCACCTGTACCGCCCACAACGCCTTATACACCCATAGCGCCCCAAGCTTCGCCGACGCTGTCTTCTGCTTCTGAGGTAAACGCAGACGCCATGCAATATATGGTTCCTCCTGTGTCAGACACACGACGTAGAAGTTAACAGCCTGTTAAGAAAATTTAACTTTAGCACGATTTTTGGAATACAGCTTGCATAGCAAAACTGGCATTATATTTGCAAAAACATCTTCACTAACGTGAACGCGGGAAGAAATTTCCCCGCAGTCTTGCGCAGGTGTCAACATTTTTAGGAAAGGAAACCATTATGTACTATCGCATATACGAAGCATTACAAAGGCAAAAGCAAGCTATGTATCTTTTAGTAGATTTGCTTGAAGAGGAATACGGGCTTTTGCGTCAGCGTGAGACGGAGCAAGTGGTTTCTTTAGAAATGTCTATCCACGAGCTCATTCGCCAATTAGCTGTGGAAAAAACCAGCGTGAAAAAAATGCTCGATGGTGGCAAACTCAAAGTATACGTCACCTTACTTCCAGACGAGCAGGGCAAAAATTTACTAGCGCTTTTCAATGAATTTGATGCTCTTGAGCAAAAAGCCGCTCGTATGGCATCGCGTAATGCTCAGCTTTCTTTGGCATTACTTGATCAAAGTCAGCGCCTTATGCACGAATTACATTCACAACTCACGCCCAAAGAAGGCCTCACATACGGTAGACGAGGCTCTATGGGCAAACAACGTCCGCAAGCGGCGATCGTATCCGGGAGACTATAATGTCTATAAATTCTTTATTTAATATAGGCCAATCCGCACTACACGCACAACAAGCCACCATTGCCACCACAGGTAATAACATTGCCAATGTGGATACCCCCGGCTATTCTCGTCAGTATGTGCAGCTTGAAGACGCTTATGCTTTAAATAATAAGCCGGGCTCTCAAGGTATGGGCGTTGATGCGGTACAGGTTTTGCGCCGTTTTGATGAATTTGTGGAAGTATCCTTTCTTGACAAATCTTCCATCGCGGCGCGTTGGGCAGAGCAAGAGCAAACCCTCACCTCTGTAGAAAGCATTTTTAACGAATCTAACCGCACAGGTATCAACGACGCTCTCACGTCCTTTTTCCAAGCGTGGGACGATTTGGCTTTGTGGCCTGATGATGAAGCCGTACGCCAAGATCTTATTTCGCGTACGCAAGACTTGAGCCTTTTCCTCAATCAGACCATGGACGATTTAGAAACCATTCGCCAGCAAATGGATTTAAATATTCAGGTGGATGTGGATCGCGTCAATGAACTTTCTAAGGAAATTGCCAGCCTTAACCAACAAATTATGTCCAACACCATCCCTGGCGTGAGCAATCCCAACGATCTTTTGGATAAGCGCGACACGGCAGTACGTGAATTGGCAACTCTTGTGGACGTGACCACCGAAACCACGTCTGAAGGGGAATTTGTAGTACGTACGGCCTCTGGGCATCCCTTAGTACAAGGTATTGTGACCCACGATATACAATTTATGGGCCCGCACTCAGAAAGCGATAAATTGGCAAATTCTACCTATGCTGGAGAACTGACTTTTAGTGGCGATGATTCCTTTGAATATACCGTAGAAATGCTTACAGGCGGTACTGCTGGTGCTGCTGGTGACCCCAATAATCCTACCTATCGCGTGTCCTTGGACGGCGGAAAGACTTGGTTGAAAGACATTAACGGCCAAGAACAAGTCTTTGAGGTCAGCGCTTCTGACACTGACGGCGACGGCGTTGTAGACTTAGTTGACCCCGTACAGGTGCACAATTTAAGCATCTCCTTTACGGAAACAGAAAATTTTACCGCTGGTGACAAGTTCGGCATCACCCCCAAAAGCGGTTTATATTGGATAGAACCCACTCGCGGGCCACAAAATATCACACCGCAAAGCTATTTTGACGGCAATGTTAATGACAATCGCCTTACAGGCGGTACACTGACAGCACATTTTGCCGTGCGTGATGATCATATCGGTCGTTATGAAGACGAGCTTAACGCTGTGGCAGAATCCTTAATTTGGGAAGTAAACTCCATTCATAGCCGTGGTGCTAGCTTGGATTTTACAGGCACTTTCTACGGTTCTGAGTCAGTAGAAGACAACAATATCCCCTTGGGTATGCCGCAAAGCGGTTTGCACTACTATGATCGCCTTTCTGCAGGAACTATGCAGTTCCATTTTTACAACGCAGAAACAGGCGCGCAGATGCAGACAGAATATTATAATTTTGACCCTAGTACTGACAGCCTCACTGACGTGGTAGCAACAATCAATGCTGACCCCAATGGCCCCTTACAAGCGGAAATTGTGGACGGTAAGTTGAATATCCAAACCAATCCCAATGCTGACCCCAAGTTAGACGTGGTGCTTGGTGAAGATACTACAGGGCTTATGACAGCTATGGGCATCAATACCTATTTTAAGGGAACAAATGCCGAAGATATAGCTGTGCATGAAAGAATTGCCACCAACTTAACACAAATCAATGCTGGTTATGTGGACGGTGATGGTCAGCTCAATGCTGGTGACAATGCCAATAAGGTGGGCGGTCTTATGACAGAGCAAGTCAATGTCAGCACCCCTTGGCGCACCACAGGCAATCAAAGTATTATAGAATCTTACAGCGTGTTAGTTTCGCGTGTGGGTGCTGATACACGCACAGCGCAAACCAATGCTGAATACAATGAAGCCTTGGCAACAGATTTGAGCAATCAACAGCAAGCTGTTTCCGGTGTCAACCTTGACGAAGAAATGGCCAATCTCATAAAATTCCAACACGCGTACACAGCGGCGGCAAAGCTTATTACCACTGCCGACCAAATGCTCGAAACGCTTTTAAGCTTAAAGCAATAAGGGGGGGCGTATGCGTATCAGTAATGCTATGATTTACGATACAAACTTGCACCATATGCAGACAAGTTTGGCAAATTATATGGAAAGTAATATTCAGGGCGGTACGCAAAAAAAGGTCAACAAACCTTCTGACGACCCTGCAGGTACGGCATTGATTCTCAACTCGCGCACCAATATTGCCGCCACAACGCAATATGAACGCAATGTGGACTCGGCGCGTGGTTGGCTTGAGCTTACTGACGCCACCTTAGGCGAAGTCAGCTCTACGCTTACAGCCATTGAAGCTCTTGCCTTGCAAGCCTCCAATGGGGATTTGAGCGACGAAAACAGAGATCAAATTGCTGTACAATTAGAACAACTTTTCGGGCAATTGCTCAATCTTTCCAATACAGAATATAGCGGAAGTTCCATCTTTGGTGGGCATAATTACAATGAAAATGCCTTTGAAGAAGGGCTTGCCGTTCATACCTATGATGAAAACTTTGACACTACAGGTGTCACTGTCACAGGTAAGGCTGACGCTTCCATGTCCATACGTTTTGTGGAAGGTGGCGGTAATGCTGTGGGAGACACCATCACCATTGGTGGCGACCCTCTAACAGACCCCACAATAAAAGATGTCAACTATCAGTACACCACCGACGGCGGAAGAACATGGACTGACGGCGTTCTCACTGCTGGTCAAACCAGTATTGATATTGACGGTGTACAGATGAGTATGCGTGCAGGTACGCAAGTCACCACCGCCACAGCTGAGCCTACAGACGGCATAAGCTCCAAGGAAGGTACTTTCCTTGTGATTTATCCCACCGCTATTTATACTGGTGACGATAATGACGCCAGTGCCTACGGTGCAGTGACTGGTGGCATCCCAGGCTTAGACACAGAAATTCACGCCACTGTGACCGATAATATTATTTTAGAGCTTACGGCAGATGCTAACTTACACGCCCCCGGCTCTGTAGTGGAATATACAGTGGATGGAACAGCCTATACTACCACAGTACCTGACCCTGCCAATGGCACTGTGCAGTTGCCTTTTACAGGTTCTGATGGCAAGCAAGGCTTTATTGAATTAAACACACAAAATAGTGTGCCTGTGCCTCCTGCCACAGACCCTATATTGTCTGCAGGTATGCGTGTAGATATGCAACCACGCCGTGTGGATATGCTCAACGGTTCTGAGCTTGTGGAAATTAATGCACAAGGTATTTTTTCACAAAACACTCTTGTACGTATTGACGGCACACCGGGCGCTAATCCCGGAGACCCCATGCAAGATGTGGATTTGTCTGTAGCAGGCGCTACCATTAACTATTCTTATAGTAATGACGGCGGAAGAACATGGATTCAGTCTGTGAGCCAAGTACCAGACCCAGCAGGTTCTGCCACATTGACCGTCCCCGGTGGTTTTATGGAGCTTACTGCGCCGGCAGGTACAGTGCTAGAACCCAATACACAAATGCTTATTCATCCAGACAGAGCTGAATTAGGCTTTGAAATTATGGAAAATACCTATGTGCCTGTAAACCAAGTGGGTAAGGATATTTTTGGCGGTGAGTATAATGGGCAAACGGTAGAAG
Organism: uncultured Desulfovibrionaceae bacterium; assembly: GCA_964369335.1. Taxonomy (GTDB): domain Bacteria; phylum Desulfobacterota; class Desulfovibrionia; order Desulfovibrionales; family Desulfovibrionaceae; genus CAYJAD01. The sequence goes on from CAYJFR010000006.1 coordinate 17,194, forward strand.
GTTTTAATATTTTTGACACCGTGGGCAAGCTCATTGCCTTTTGCGAAAATAACGAAAGCGACGGCATTGGTGAAATGTACGCTGCCTTAAAAGAGGGCGTACACGCGCATATGCTCACCCCCTATGCCAAGGTGGGCGGCTTAGAAAATCGCCTTGATTTGGCTAGCAGTATGCTTTCTGCAGAAAAGCTAGACCAAGAGGCGCGTTTGAGTTACACTGAGGACATCGATTTAACGGAACTGCTTAATCAGCTTGCAAAGGACGAATTAGCCTACTCTACTGTGCTTAAGTCCGCATCCATGATTTTGCAAACAAATTTAACAAATTATATTTAATACATTAAATTAGGGAACCAAACTGGTCTATTATGCTGATACTTACACGCCGCCCCAGTGAGAGTATTTATATAGGGGAAAACATACGCATAAAAGTACTGAGCCTGCAAGGTAAGCAGGTGAAGATTGGTATTGATGTGCCCGATGATGTAACCGTGTATAGAGAAGAAGTGTATTTACGTGTGACGGAAGAAAATCGTCTCGCCTTACAAACCCGTAATGAAGACCTCTTATTGGTGACAAGTTTATGGCAAGAAAAAACGAAGTAGAAATACAAACCCGCCTTGGTTTGCGCACTGTAGATACGGATAAAATTATTTATTTTCCACGTGGTCTTGCAGGTTTTGAAGGTTTGCACGAATTTATTTTGTTGCAAATCCGCCCCGAAGCACCCTTTTTAGTGTTGCAAAGTATGGACAGACCCGAAGTAGGACTTTTGGTGGCTGACCCTTACACTTTTATGCAAAGCTATAGAATAAAAGTGTGTGATGCGGAGCAAAGCTTGTTACGCATTAAGAATGCAGAAGAGGTTGCGGTGCTGGTGACAGTCTCCATCCCTGAAGGCAAGCCCGAAGAAACAAGCTTGAATCTTGTGGGGCCTATTTTGGTCAATCACGAAAAGCGCGTAGGGCTACAAATTCCACAAGCTGACAGTAATCTTGTGGCGCAATACCTTATACATCAAGGCGACGCTATCCCTCAAGATGCGGGAGAAAAGAAAACGAAACCGCATATTGACATAGTGGAAAACCCAGAAGATAGGGCTGAAAAATAATATTTTTTACTATTTTGGATTGCTTCGTGGGGGCGCCCCCCCCCCCCCCCCGGGCGAGGCCCCCAACGGC
>CAYJFR010000006.1:18383-28976 GCA_964369335.1 uncultured Desulfovibrionaceae bacterium
CTCCTCGCAATGACCTTGACTAGCACATAAAGTCATTGCGAGGAGCGTAGCGACGAAGCAATCCATGAAGCTCTTTTAACTCAAGAAAAAACTCTGCTTGGCATAATAAATAGAGTGCAACACGCTCTTAACGTTTACACAAAGCCCCATAGGCACAATACGTACAATGAGCGCCTTCACGAGCGTGAAATTCTTCCGCTGTATACATATGATTCACCAAAAAGGTGAGTAGCTGCGGAATGCGCAAAGTCATAATATCTTCACAAGTTTCCACATCCATTTTCGTTCCCAATAAATAAAACTCTTTGCCAGTTTTGCCAAGGTCTACCAAGGCAGCGTCTAGCACGTCCTCATCAAAATGTTGCTGACACATATATATATAGCAAGGCAGTTGCACCGAGGCAAAAGCGTCCGCTACTTGGTTCAAAAGCTCATAAGAATTGGATGCCGTGGGCGACCAGAGACCAATATCTTTCCATAGCTCTGTATTTTCCCACACTTTAGGCTTCACAGAAGGCAGTTTTCCTGTCTTATAATCCAAAACCACCAAGCCTTCCATATGTTCTCCCTCAGCCCCTTGACTACGCACGCGTGTGTCTACTCTGTCAAAAGTGCCTGTAAGATGAAAAGTTTGCTGAAAAAGTCCTTCTATGGGTACAAGCAAAGAATGCTCTAAAGCCACTACTTCCGTTTCTGGCGCTTGTTCTATTTGCATACGCAAAAATTGCTGTAAACGCACTGGCGCCGCCATGCGTAATAACATCAAGCTTTGCGGCGGCAAACTTTGCACTATAGAGCTATTGGCCAAAGCCTTTTCAAAAAGCTCTTGCACATGCGCCTCATCAAGTCCTTGAGGCGGCACACTTTGCCCCACAAAAGGCGTGTAGGCTTCTTGTAAAACACTGTGCAATAATTGCCCTACTGCCGCGGGATCATCACCTTCGTTCACTTCGTCTAAGGGGCGTAACTTATACATATTTTCCCACATAAAACGCTGAGGACAACGCAAATAACTGTCCAATTTAGTAGGAGAAATACCTTTTTGAAGCAACTGAATTATTTTTTGACGTAAACCTGCGTGTACCTCTAATATTTGCTCTTCATGCTCAATGGGCGCCACAGGGCAAGGCGCAGACTCTAACGGCGCTGTATCGTTTTCGATAATATGCCCAAGCTTTTGCTCTTCTTTCCATAAGTAAGCGTCTACAAAGCGGCTACGGCTTTTCTTTCCGTCAAAAAGCGCTGAGCGTTGCATACCTTCTTGCCAATAAAAATATACATCCTTGGCACTGGAAGCAAGACGGTAAAGAGTATGCGCCATGACGCGCTCACGTTCTTGTAAAGCAGGAAGCCCAATGACCTGCCGTAAAGCGTCGGGCAAAAGCGGGTCTTGCGCCGCAAAGCCTGGCAACGCGTCGTCGGTGGCGTCCAAAATAAGTACTTTATCAAAATGCAAAAGACGTGTTTCTAACATACCTAGCACTTGTAAACCTGTAATGGGATCTGCCTCAAAAGGGACACGCTCTGCCACAATGAGCTGACGACATAAGGCAAAAAGTGTGCTTTGGGGTAAGGTTTCTTGGGCAATGGTGGCGGCTTTAAGGGTCGGTATAACCTTTTGCAAAAGGCGATAGAGACTTTCTGCGTCCAAGGGATAGCGCTTCCACATGGCGGCGCCGTATTGTAAGAGGCTATGACACAATAAAGATACAGCTTCGCCCATGCTTTGCGTGCTGTGTACCTGTGCAAAATTGTGCAATAAGCAGGTCAGCACATCTGACAACATGGCTACACCTTGCGGCGTTACTTCAGCTTGTAAAGCGGCAATGTGCAAAACCTCTTCTTGACTGACAAAACGATTTCCTTGGCGTAAAGCTTTTTCAATAAGCCCCAATAAGGAGTGTAAAGAGTGTGAATCTTGCCCCTCGCCGTAACGCAGCATTTGCACAAAGGGATGGCGTAAAGCGTGCAAAAGATAGCGCCAATAGTAGCGACGCGGCGAATCTTCGCCACCTCTGGCATTTTCTTGCAAGCGCATTAAGGTTTCTATAAGAGAAAAAAGCGACGATTTGTCCATAGGATAGCCCATAGACACGTTAAAATCTCTCTCTGGCAAGTGATGCAATACGGGCATCAATAAAGAAGAAGAGCCTAGAACCACAGCCACACTTTGCTCACGCGCGCTTTCTTGAGCTTTTTCGTGAGCTAAGGCTTGAGAAGATTTTTTCAACTCTTCTTGCAAATGCAATAATTGCGAGTGCACATCATAACCCGCAAGAAAATGCATTTTTGGCGTCTGCTTACTGGCTGGAACCACAAGCTCACAAGAGGCATTCCAACGCTTTAACCATGTCACATGGTCTTGGCAAGACCAGTGCGCAGAGGCATTTTTTTGTGCCAGCGCTGGGTCAGAGTGTAAACATATATGCGCACCTTGTTGCCATAAAGCTTTGAGAAATACATGCTCGCAAGCTGTAATGGTAGAAAATCCTGCCACAAAGACATGGGCATTTTTTTCTGGTTGTGGAAGAAGTGCGGGTGGAATAGAAGAAAAATCTTGGCGCAAAGCCTGCGCGGCAATACAAGCGTCTAGCCCTGCTGTTGTCCAGCCCTCTTCTTGCAAAAGTTGCCTATACGCTCCATGAATACGCCCTAAAGCTCCTAACAAAGCCGACGCTGTAGCGGAAACTTCACCCTCTGTATACAGCACGTCTTGCACAGGCAAAAGCTGTGTCATATATTCTTCAAAAAGCGCTACCAGACGCACACCCCACGGTAAAAATGTGGCCAAATCCATATGAGCAAATTTTTGCGCAATGGCGGCGTCTTCTTCATGCTCTTGAATTTCCCTACCCACACGCTGCACAGCGCGGTACATAATATGCATGGTGTCCAATTTAGCGGCTTTACGCCCCAATCCTTGCGGCATATAAAGGGGAAAACTGTCATTGTCACCAAGAAAGGCACCGGGTTCTATAACTTGTCCCGCATGGGCGCGAAAAAGCCCCACCATCTCCGCAATGGTGTACATACGCGGCAAAAGTGCAGGGCGCGCTAAACCTGTATTTTGCGCAAAAAGTTTGAGTAAATAACGCCGTGGTCTGTTATGTGGCACAATAAGCACCGAAGAGCCTAGATTGCCTTGACAAACATCACACATATAATTTTGAAGATGTTCTAAAAAAGGCTTATCCCAAGGAAAAAGTGCAAAAGCTTGTGACATTATTGTCCCTCCTGCCAAAGCGGCGCCTCTAAAAATTCTGAAACCTGCCCTGTGCCACTGCTGTACACCATGCGGCATTTTTGTAAATCCACATACACCAACACGCCTTGACTCGGCATAAGCCCCGCAGAAAATTGCTGCGCATTGCTAGGTAGAGCGTCCAATAATCGCAAATAATTGCGTAATTGCTTTACATGACCATCTTCAAATCTTCCCGTTTTAAATTCCACAACACGCCAACCATAAACTCCTTGCGGCGGCAATAATAAGTCCACCCTATACACTGCGCCGTTTTCTGCCATAATTTCTTGCTCAGATATGGCATGTTGCCACCACTCATGCACACCTGGCAAAGTGGCATACCAAAGCAAAGCCGTGACTACTTCTTCTTGCACACGCTGTATATGCTGTACAGGTAAGCCAAAAGAATGCACGCCCAGTGTGGCAGCAGAATGCACTCGTGCTTCTAACTGTTCACGACTTTCTTGAAAGACATCTTGCCCCATGGTTTGCAGAATTTCTAAGCAATGGTGTACCAACAAACCACGACGACGCGCCGAAAGCTGCTTTTCATCATCTTGTTCTAAAACAACAGCTTCTGTGGTGGCAGTGGCAGGAAGCAAATACTCTTGCAAGGGGTCACGGTAGATTTTCAAACGCGGAAGCCATTGCATAATACGCTGTGGCTCTTGGGAAAAATCCAGAGGGCATATATATTCACTGGCCTCTTGCTCCATATCCCAAGAGGATAGAGCTTGTTCTTGCTCTTGCTTATGGGCTTGATTTTCCACAGGAGAACCTTCTTGTAAGGGCAAAGTCTTTTGTATTATGGAAAGAAGTTCCGTAAGTCCGTTGGCAAGATTATTCCTTTCCAAAAGCTTAGGCGTATGCGTGTGGAACATATGCAGCTCTTCTTGAGCGCGCGTACACGCCACATAAAAAACATTTAAGCTTTCTAGGGCTCCGTCAGCTTGCGCCGTATAATGCGCCGCACCGAGGTTTTTTCCTCCTCCAAAGCCTTCACTTTCGGACTCTTTAGAGCGCGACGCCAGCACACGTAAATTGCCCACATTTTGCACCACAGGCGGATAATTATCTTGTATATTAAAGCTGAGCCAAGGTACTATAACCACAGGAAATTGCAAACCTTTAGACTTATGAATGGTCATAACGCGCACGGCATCCAATTTGGACGGTGTGGGCGTTTTTTCATCACCGCCGTTTTGCGCCCAATAATCTAAAAACGCGCCTAAAGTTCCCGCGCCTTGCCCTTCAGCTACATGAATAACTTCTAAAAAGCGTCGAACAAAGACTTGCGCTTGCGGAAAACGCTGCGGAATACGCCACACACGAAACCATTCTTGCATACAATCATAAGGGGTTAGCACCTGCGCTGTACCGTAAAAAGGCGTAAAAGCGTATTCCCAAAACTCAGGCCAGCGATTTTGAAAGGCAAAGGAAAGCGACACATGGCGAGGCTCTAAAGCAAAGGCGTGCAACTCTTCTATACTAGGACGTATATTGTTTTCTTCATGCTCAGAACGCAAGGCTGTGCGCATCATATGCCCTGTGAGCACCGTCCAAAAACTCAAATCGTCTTGCGGATAATGTAAGAAAGATAACAATGCCAAGCTTTCTTGAATGAGCGGATGCATATGCAAGAGCAAACTGTTTTCCGTAATGGCGGGAATTTGCCATTCTGCAAGCCATGACGCCACCTTAGAAGCTCCCGTATTACTGCGAGTTAAGATGGTTATATCTCCCCAAGGGCGTCGCTCACGCAACTCTTCCATTTTTGTTTGCAAAGCCTCATAAACAGCTTCGTCCAGCTCTTCCGCATTGTCCCCTTGCACTTCTTCTATGCAGACATAGCCCCCCTCTGCATGAGGCTTTACCTTTTGCTCTGCACCCATAAAAGCACGGCACAATTTTTGTGTGGCGGCGTCTAACACGTCTGACGGACAATGCGCACTGAGCATCACTTCCAAAATTTGCCGCGCGGTATCTTCCTGTGACAAGGGTGCAAATAAGGTATTGTTGGTCTTGACCACATGTTCAAGACTACGCCAATTAGTAGGGAGATTTTTGAGTTCTACACCGTCACTGATGCGTGTGAGCTCCTCTACTTGCTTCACTTCGTCGAAAAGATCCGCATCACCGCCACGCCAACCATAAATGGCTTGTTTGACGTCACCCACCCATGTGAAAGTACCACCTTGAGAAAGCGCCATAACCAGTAAAGGGCAAAGAGCGTCCCACTGCTCGCGGCTTGTGTCTTGAAATTCATCCAGTAATACATGGTGTAAATTATTGCCCAATCGGCACAAAGCCGCTGACACGCCTTGATAGCTTTCTAAAATATCTCGTGCCATTAAAGGCATTTTACTCGCAGGAACCTTGCTTTCTTGTTGTTGAAAACTGAGTATTTGCTCAGCCATAAGGGCGGCAACCTCAAAAAAAGGATACATTTGTAAGGCTTTAAGTAAGATATGCCCTTCAGTTTTGCACAAGGTGGCACTTTCTTTTAACAGTATAAAAGCCCTGAGTGCCATATCGGAGGCCTTACCCTTACTGGCTTTGACCAAACAATCTTCTAAGCTATCCTTAGTGTAATAGGCTGATCCGGTATTTTTTGCACCAGCGGCTGAGGCAATAAAGCAATTTTCAGCTCTTTTATCCAACTTGAGGGCTTCGCTTTGCACCAAAGCAAGCAAGTCTTGAGCATGTTGTATAAGCGCTTGGTCTAAAAAGATAAGGCGTTCTTGTATTTCCTCTTTGCTGCTCAAATTTTCAAAATACGATAGGTCGCGAGTCATAAGCATTTCAACTAAAGGCTTTACCGCCTCCATCATGCGTGAACCAATGACAAAACCGTGCGTATCTTTCAAAAAAAGAAGGGAATGACACATGGCTTGCAAATGCCAAAGCACATCCTCGTCACCGTGTTCGGCTTGTTCTAAAAGCTTGTCAAAAACAGGGTCTAAAAGCTCTTGAATGTGGAAAGAGCTCTCAAAATCAGGGGGTAAATCTAAATCTAAAGCGGCTGTGCGGACAATAAGATGCAATAAGCTGTCAATGGTGCGGATATTGAGCGCGCCGTATTGACGTAAAATAATGTCAATCCACGCCTTTGCCTTGGCGGGTGACATGACATTATTACTATTTTCTGTGTCGAGGGCGCATTTTTTCAACTCTTTGAGCACGCGCTCTTTCATTTCTGCAGCGGCACTGTTGGTGAAGGTGATTGCCATAATATCACCCCATTCTCCACCATCACTATGAAGAATACCTTGTTCAGCGTCATATTCAGATGTTTCATAGCCACGTAAACCACAATACGGCGCGTAGGATTTCGCTTCACTTTGCGCTAAATATGCCAAAAATCTTTGTGTGATGTCATGCGTTTTGCCAGAACCTGCCGAAGCTTTCACTTGCTCCATGCGCTTCATAGATGCCCCCAATATAAATACTAAATTTAGATAGGATAAGAGTAGAATAATACGTGTAGTTATTAAGCTAAGTAATACAACTAGATAAAGGGGTGTGGGGCTTATCCTCACTTGTGAGGACAAGCCCCACAATAAAACTATTTCATGAGCATGCCAGTCAAACGCCCTTGCCCCGTGGATTCAAGCACAGCGCGCCATAAATCCGACTGAATATTCAATTTGCGTCGGCTCTTGGTCACAATATCCAAGGGAAGATGCACATATTTTTCTTGTATTTTGGCAACAACCATATGCGTATAGCCAGCCATGGCGGCGTGAACAGCGTGTTGCCCCAAAAAGCCGCAATACACACGGTCATTGGCATTGGCCCGCGTAGCACGAATCATATAACTGGGGTCAATGGTTTTTAATACATAAGGAAAATGCCTACAGGTAAAATAGGCTCTGATTTCATCTTGTAATAAGGTGAACACATCTCCTAAAAGCTTATTTCCCGAAAGATCTGTCTTGCTTGTTTTACGCAAAAGATGCTGACCCGCCCCTTCTGCTACCACCACAACCACATGATGACGCTCCATAAGACGCTGCTCTAAAGCCGGCAAGAGTCCGCCTTCCCCGTGCAAGGTAAATTCAGCTTCTGGAATAAGTACAAAATTCACATCTTTAAGCGCTAAAGTGGCTTGAGCGGCAATAAAGCCCGACTCACGCCCCATAAGCTTTACAAGACCAATACCATTATAATTACAAATGGCCTCTGTATGCGCGGCTTGAATGGCGGCTGTGGCTTGGTCAACGGCTGTGTCAAAACCAAAAGATTTGGGCACAAAATTTATATCATTATCAATGGTTTTAGGAATACCGATAATGGAAATACGCAAGTTGCGCGCTTGCACTTCTTCACTGATGGCACTGGCGGCCTTCATGGTGCCGTCACCACCAATGACAAAAAGCACACTGATGTTCATGCGCTCTAAAGTGTCCACAATAAGCTCTGAAGACTGCGGCCCGCGCGAAGAACCTAAAAAGGTTCCGCCAAGCATATGCACATCTGACACATTACTGGGGGTCAGCTCTTCTACGGTGTGCCCAATGTCGGGAATAAAACCCTCAAGCCCATAACGAAAACCTAAAATACTAGGCACGTTATAGGCATGATGAGCTTGCATGACTAAGGCGCGGATGACATCATTAATACCAGGACACAAACCGCCACATGTCACTATGGCGCATTTGGCACGCGAAGGCTCAAAGTATAAATTTTTACGCGGACCTGCCGCCTCAAAATGCATACATGTGGGCTGTTTTACATCTGCAGAAAGCTCTGAATCCGCATACACTTCTATCACCTTATCATCTACCCACATACCATAGGGTAGGGTAGACTCTATCTTGGGAAGCCCAAGTCGACGAATTTCTGTGACCAAAGTCTTGTCTGTGTCCATAAGCTTTACGCTCCTGTTGGTAGATGTAACTCCGTAGCTCTCTCTGCCATTGCCGCAATGGAAAGTTTCAAAAAGGCGTCTAAATCAAGACCGATTTTTTCGCATTCACGAATATTTTCACGACTCACAGAAGCGGCAAAAGCTTTGTCTTTCATTTTCTTTTTTAAGCTTTTTGCTTCCATGCCAGTAATACCTGTGGGACGCACCAGCGCCGCTGTGACAATAAGCCCTGTGACACTTTCGCCACAGCGCAAAGCATAATCAAAAGCGCTTTGCGGAGCGTTACCATTCATTTCGCCGTTATGGGCTTTAATAGCGGCGAGAACATGTTCGGGTAAGGCATCTTGTAGCATTTCACAGGTCACAAGACCGTGTTTTTCAGGTGTCGCTGCTGTTTGCCCATAATCTAAATCGTGTAAAAGTCCCGCCAAACCCCATAGGGCCACATCTTCGCCTAAATGCGCCGCAAGAGCTTCCATAATAGCCTCACTGGCTAAGGCATGCTGAACTAAAAAGGCTTCTGTGGTGTGCTCTTCTACTAAGGCAAGGGCTTGGGGACGAGTAATGTATGCAGACATGAAAATAATCCTTCGTATAAAATGACATTTTGTGACGCATATACACCTCACAAAGTGCTTTTAGGGTACGTGAGACTGTGTATAAAATCAAGCTTTCAAGCAGAAGCCAGAGCTTTACCCAAAACTTGGGAACACTACTTAATAAGCCGTGAAGAGAGTTGACCGCTTTGATCTAGCACTCAAAGCGGTCGTAAAAAAACAGCTAAAACTCATCCGTAGTGGAGGGTTGCCCTAAGAAGGAATATGTGAAAAAGCACGCGCTCTCTCTGTTTCCTAACTAAGTTTTTTTAGGGACTTGTCAAGACCTCACAGCTTGTTATGTTTCAGCTAAAAGTATTTCCCAATGTCGTTCGCCGTGTGCGTGTAATGTAGCCACCAAAATATCTTTTTGGATGGCACCGTGGCGGCGAATGCGTATAGTTTTGGGCGCACACACTTCTACAATGGTTGAAGGTAAGCCCCCTTGCGGTTCTTCTCCGTCAAGCACAAGCCCTTGCACCTTGGGTAAAAGCTGAGGTGAAATTTCTTGAGGCAAACGTGGCGGCGCTTCTCCGCTGATATTGGCAGAAGAACAGACCAAGGGCGCATTCATGGCGGCGGCTAGAGCGCGCGCCGTACTGTGCGGTGATATGCGCACGGCAACTCTGCCCGTGTGCGCGGTGACACTTAAAGGCACACAGGGCTTTGCCTGACATAACAAGGTTAAAGAGCCAGGCCAAAAAATACGTCCTAGCGTGCGCTCATCGTCTGTCATATGGGCTATGCGCTGTACTTGCTCCATGTCCGCCGCTAATACAGGTAAGGGCTTACTTTGAGCGCGATTTTTTGCCGTAAAGATGTGTTCAAGCGCCTTTGTATCTTGCATGGAACAACCCACGGCAAAAAAAGTTTCTGTGGGATAAATAAGAATATGCCCTTTTTGTAAAAGCTGGACGGCTTGCTCAAATGTGCGTACACTTTGTTGCACAATAGGCGGCAACGACTCTTTTTCCGTTGTCGTTTGAGCACATTCAACGGGGCAGGGAACTCTTTTCATGGCAAAAAAACCTTTACGCATTATTGCAGTGGGCGCGTTAAAAACAGCGCATTGGAAACAGGCCGCCGCGCACTACACACAGCGCATTCAGCATTGGCGCACTTTACAAGAAATTATTGTTAAAGACGGTGACGCGGCCTTACCCGTGCCCGAACGCAATGCTTTTGAGGGGCAACGCCTTTTGGCAAGCATCACGCCGCAAGATATTGTTATCTGCCTTGACGAAAAAGGAAAAAATTATACATCCCAAGAATTTGCCAAATTCTTACAACATATTTCCGAAAACGCCACACGCACGCCTTGCTTTATTATTGGCGGCGCTTTTGGGCTTGATGATACAGTACGCAAAGCCGCACAGCACAAACTTGCCCTAGGGCCTATGACCTTCCCTCATGAGCTGGCGCGTGTGCTTTTACTGGAACAGCTGTACAGAGCTGAGGCCATTGTGCGAGGCGTTCCGTATCATCACTAAAAGCCTTTAGCTTTTTTGTATGCTCCAAAAATAGCGCGTATCACCGTGTACTTTATAGCTGTACTCAGCTTCTACTTGCCAGCCCAACGCTTGTACCGCGGCTTTGGGAGCAGGCTCCAGAGTTAAAAAGATACAACGCCCCTTGGCAGACAAAGCCGGTGCCACAAGGTGCAACATTTGCTCCCAAGGCATAAAGGCGCGGCTCACAATCATATCTGCGGGAGCAGAGGCTTTATCAAAAAAATCTTCTGCCCGACCACGAAAGACATGAGTTCGAGGTAAAGGTATTTGCGCTAGTACATTACCCAAAAACAAAGCCCGTTTCTCACGCACTTCAATAAGGTGATATGTGCCTTCTTGCCAAGCCATGCGTAAAGGAATACCCGGCAAGCC
>CAYJFR010000007.1:0-24575 GCA_964369335.1 uncultured Desulfovibrionaceae bacterium
ACGCAACACTTCTTGAGCCCACAACGCGGGTTTATGTGCTCACCATACCCACACAGGAAAAGACACAAACAGACGTTCCACTTCCTGCTCATTGGCATTGTCTTACATGGGAACAAGCTCTCTCTTTACTACAGCAAGAACCCCATCTTGCGCTTTGGTGGTATAAGCAGAATATGCAATTATTACCCCGCTTTTGGGGCGATGTTTTAGGGCATATACAAGCACAACGTATTAAAAATACTATATATAGTAAAAACGCAATAACACAACCACAAGAGCGCAAGCACCATACTCACAGACAAAAAATTCTCTTGGGCTGTGACAATAATCAGCTTTTAGCTCAAGAGCTGGAACTTGCCTTTACAGAGCTTGGCTATGAAGTATTTTTTGTAGGACAAGGCAGAGAACACACTCTCACACAATGCTTACAGCACTGTCTGCAACAAGACAATTCTGTAGCTTTGTTCTTTTCGCTCAATATTCAAGGACTCGATGCCGCAGGATACGACTTCGCCCTTTTGCAAGCCTTAGGCATTCCTATAGCCTTATGGTTTGTGGATAACCCTTGGCACGTGCTTGCGGCATTGCGCTTACCTTGGTGGAAACAAGCCACACTCTTGATCACAGACGCTTCCTTTATACCAAGCTTACAGCAAGAGGGCGCAGAAAAAGTTCTACATATTCCATTAGCTACAGCACAACACATGTGGGACGCACAAGCGCAGTTGGCACAAGTAGCGCAACAACACGTTCGCAACAACAGCGCTATACGCATATCCCAAAATAGCGCCTGTGTTTTTGTGGGGCGTGCGTCTTTTCCACAAAAAAAGACTTTCTTTGCCGCGGCGCGTGTTCCTGAAGCACTTTTAGAACATGCCAAAAACCTTATAGAAAGTGCCTCTGCCACGCAAGACAGCGCGCATTTTCATTGGTGGGCGCAGCAGCTCCATATAACTTCTTTTTGGCCACATAATACTGTGCGCAATATTGGTTTAGGCGCTGAACAAAGCGCGCAATATCAACGCGTATACTGGCTTTCTGCCTTATGGCAGTGCTTTGGGGAAAAATTGGCAGTCTTTGGTGATGCCGCGGCATGGAAAGAGCTTTTACCCCAAGCCGCACCGCATATTTTTCAACCCGCCCTTGATTATTATACAGACCTACCTCTCATATACGGTGCGGCGGAGTCTGTGTTGAATGTCACGTCCTTATTGCTTCCCCAAGGGCTGACACAAAGGCATTTTGATGTTTGGGCAACAGGAGGATTTTTATGGACAAATTACACCCAAGGGCTAAGCATTTTTCCACAAGAATTGGTTCAGCCCATAGCCTTACACCAAGGGCAAGACATAAAAAAAGCGCTTTCTCACCTCAGCGAAAAAGCGCAAAAAGACCTTAAAACGGCTTGGCAAGAACATCTCCAAGCCGAACATAGTTATACAAAGCGTATGGCATACGTCCTAGAACATATGCTCTAAGATAAAATGCGTTCTAGATAGCCCTACGCATACGCCAAATATGCGCTAAAGTAAGAGCGGCAAAAGCACCGCCGGCAATATAATGTGCTTGCTTATTGCCAACGCCGCCGCTTAACAGCGTAGCCACAAAGGTTGCTGTCATACCACGATAGAAAATCTTGCGTTTTTGTGCCTGAGTAAGCCCACAGGACACAGGAACAAAAGAGCAACATGCTTTCTTTTCACTGACAGACTGCGCTACAGCTTCTTGTTGCGGTGCGTTGGTATTTAACCAGCCTTCACCTTGCTCTAGTAAAGCGTGAATTTCTTCTTCAGTGATGGTTGTCTCATCATAATGAATAAGCAAAGAACCTGTAAGGGCTTTATGTTCCACACTTTCTATACCATTCATACCTCGTATGAATGTGCTTATTTCCGCCCCTAGGGCAGCGTTGCGTAGCGCAGAATGACGCAAACGAATACGCCCCTCTGTGAAAGAAACAATATGTTCTTCTATCATTGCACACCTCACCTAATATATGACCATTATGCTATAAATGGGTTATAAGCTCTTCTGTTTGCACAGCAGGCAAGTGCGGTCTTGTAGCATTAAGCGTCACACCCACTGTAGTCACGTTATGTAAAATTGCCGAAAAAGTCGGCGTAATGATATTAAATAAACTTAATAAAAGGAAGGCAGAATTTAAGCTCATATTGGCAGTAAAGTTGCCTTTAATACGTTGCACAACCTTTTGCCCCAATTGACGCGCTACTAATAAGGAGTGCAAATTGCTTTCCAAAAGCACTACGTCCGCCACTTCTTTTGCTAAGTCTGTGCCATCACGCAAGCTTACACCCACGTTGGCCATAGAAAGGGCAGGCGCGTCATTGACGCCGTCACCCACCATGATAACCTTAGCACCTTCTGCCTGTAATTGTTCTACAATTCTGGCTTTATCCACAGGCAAAATGCCCGCATGAAATTCTGTAATACCTAACTGCTCTGCCATATTCTTGGCGGCGCGCTCATCATCACCTGTGAGCATAACCACACGAGAAATACCGCTTTCCTTGAGCTTGGTAATAACGTCTAAAGCTTCAGGGCGCACTGTATCGCGAATGGCAATAACGCCAGCAATGGCGCCGCCTGTAGCCAAATATAATAAAGAATATCCTTCAGCAATAAGGCGATCAACCTCGCCGTCTATGGAACTTACATCAATATGCTCGTCTTCACAAATATAGTGGCGACTTCCCAAAAGAACACGCTCACCATACAAACGGCTGGCTATACCATGCGCCACCACATACTCTACTTCGCCGTGCTCTTCTTCGTGCATAAGGTTTTGTAATTCTGCCTCACGCACAATGGCACGCGCCACAGGATGCGGAAAATGCTCTTCCATACAAGCGGCTAAGCGTAAAATTTCTTGTGGTGAATGCCCTTCGCAGGCAACCACTTCTGCCACTTGCGGCTTTGCTTCAGTAAGCGTGCCCGTTTTATCAAAAACCACGGTATCAGCTTCGGCAAGAGCTTCTAAGAAAACCCCACCCTTAATAAGCACACCGCGGCTAGCTCCTTCACGCATAGTCGCCAAAATAGCTAAAGGCGTTGCAAGGCGCAAAGCGCACGAATAATCCACAAGCAACACTGAAGACGCGCGTAAAGGATCACGCGTAATCAGATACACAAGCCCAGATAAAAGAAACGTAAAAGGCACAGCAGCGTCAGCCATACGCATGGCGCGGCTTTCAATATCTGCCTTCAAGCTTTGTGAATCTTCAATAAAATCTATGATTTTTTGCAAACGTGTTTCGGAAGCAAGGCTTGTAGGACGTACAATAATAGCGCCTTCTTCTACCACAGTACCGGCAAACACAGAGTTACCCGGCACACGCACCACACCTTGTGGCTCACCTGTCATGGAAGATTGGTTGACCACAGCTTCGCCTTCCACCACAAGACCATCTACCATAATGACGGCGCCTGTGCGTACCACAACTTCATGTTCTAAGGTAAGGTCAGCAAAAGGAATGCGTACTTCTGTGTCTTCATGACGTATCCATACATTATCTACGTCAAGGGCAAGACTTTGTGCTAAACCCTCACGAGATTGGTGACGCGTCCATGTTTCCAAAGCTTCACCAAGACCAAGAAGGAAGGTGAGCATACTTGCTGTTCTAAAGTCTCGACGCAAAAGCGAAATACTTATAGCTGTAGCGTCTAAAAGTTCTACGGTAATTTTACCTCTCACAAGGCATTTTATACCTTCCCAAATGTAGGGTATGGCGGCTTTTACACTTAAAATAGCGCCCAGCCAAGGTGGCATAAAAAGACGCATGGCGAAGTAGCGCACAATGGAACCCACAAGAGGAAAAGAACCCAATCTGCTCGGAAAAGCCACCGCCCGACCCACCAAGGCTAAAGCGCCAGAGTGACATGCTGGAGGCGGAGTGATGTCTTTTACGCGTAAAAGCAATAAGGCTTCATTACGCGCAGCCAAGCTTTCATACCAAAAAAGCACCGAGCCTGTGCGTATGTTCATTTGCACCTCGCCAATGCCTTTAAGCGTCGAAAAAGACTCTTCAAGCTTGGCAAAAGTGCGTTTTGTTAGAGGTGAGAGGGAACGTACACGTAACCTTCCTACATCTCCTTGAATCTCATGAACAATAGTAAAAGAATACATGTAGTTCCCTCATTAAAAATTAGGCATCGGCCTTTTCTTGCTTAGTCTTGCGTTTTTCAGAGGTGCTTTGAGCTTCTGCTACAAAATCCTCTACAGTTTCTTTGAGGGTTTCTACTTTACCCATAACGCAATCTTTAGCGTCCATACCGCGGCTCAATAAATCAGTGGCCATAGGGCGTATGCATGTGTTACCGCTCAAAGCTTGCTTTGCAATGGCTCCAGCTACCATGCCACCTAAAAAAACTAAACCAAAACGTAAAAATCCTTGCATCATTTTCTCCTTTTGTTTTGTGGTTTTTACACCACATTGTCAAGACAAGTCATCTACCTTGTAACATAAATTCCTTATATTACAAGGCATTTATTTCAAAAACAAAGGAAAATGAATGGCGTTTTCAAAGTCTTATTTTCTTTTTAAAAAAAAAGCAAGCAATTTTGAAAACAAAATTCATCTTTGAAGAAAAGCAAATTATAGAGAAAAAATCTTTTGCAGTAATAACTAGTTAGCTTGTGTTAATTTACACCTAACGCTAAATTAACACAATATTAACAGTACTTTATTGAATTACTATGTCAAAAAAAAAGCAGCTTTTCAACACTTTTTCCGCAAAAAATATTTCACGTAAAAAAATTTTCACAAAATTTATTTCACTTCGTCTTGAGAGTTTTTTTGTTCGTGCGCAATACAGTCCACAACTGTCTCTGCTGTGTGTACGTTTGAAGTTTCTTTTTCCGCGTCATGGTGTTCTATATTTGCTTCAGGAAGCGCCTCCACCACTACCGTATTACCAGACAGAGCTGTAGCACGTTGCGACGTAGTCACATCATAAGCAGGTGGCAACTGTACCACACCTTTATCTACTAAAATTTGCCCTGTTCTCTCAAAAATTTCCCGTCGAAAGGCATATTCTTGCTCCATTTTACGCGTACGATAAGCAAAATACGCCTTACCTACATAAATAATACAAACAGACCCCAAACCTCCACCGATAATCCACGGCCAATAGGGCGCCAAGGCTTCCCCCATGCGCATAACTGCAGAAATAGCGCCGTCCACATAAAAAAGCGCCACCCCAATAAGAATAACCCCCAGAAAAAGCATAATAGTAGGCGCGCCTTGAATAATGGCATACACCTTTTGCAAACGATGCGGCAAATTTTCGCGCCATGCGTCATCTTCTTGTAAGGTGCGCTTTTGCATACTGCGAAAAAGTCCTACGCCTGCCATATGCACTATGAGCAACAATGCCGCAGGAGCAACCACAGCGGCTATGGCATAGCTTAACCAAGGAAATTGGAATTGCGGCGGCCCGCCATTTTCACCAGGAATGGCATGAATTATACCATAGAAAAAGGCAACACCCCCCACAATAAGCTCTACAAAAAAGATAGCCACTGATAAATAAAACAACAACTCTTTATGTTGTTTATCTTGTAAAATATCTGCCATATTGGCGCTTTTTGTCTTGCTTTCTTCTGCTTCTTGTGCGCTGCCTTGTACAGCCTCTTGTGTATTTTTATTCATATTTTCCTACTACATATACCTAAATGGGAATATTTTTTGTTAAAATTTACTAAAGCGTGTAAGAAAATAAGCATTTGTCAGAAGCAAGGCAAGTTTCTCTTAAAGAAAATTTTTCGACAAAAGAACACTAGATAAAATTTAAAGAAAACAGTATGGTGCACAGTGCAAAGTATTTTTGACAGAGCGTGCAAAAGTCTTATTTTAGATGGACGCCGTATTTAAAGCTATTTTTTCTGTCGAACCTTGAAGGAGTCTATATGCATGTTTTAGTTACTGGAGTAGCCGGTTTTATTGGCCATCAGCTAGCCTTACGCCTTTTAAGCCTAGGGCACAGCGTTGTTGGGCTTGATAATGTCAACGACTACTATGACGTAAACCTTAAAAAAGCCCGCTTGGCAGAACTAGAACCTCTCAAAAACTTCCGCTTTGTCTTGGGAGATTTAGCCGATGACGCTTTAATGGACAATCTTTTCGCTCAAGAAAAATTTAGCCATGTAGCACATTTGGCGGCGCAAGCAGGCGTGCGCTACAGCATTGAAAACCCGCGTTCTTATATTCAATCTAATCTTGTGGGTTTTGGAAATATTTTGGAGGGCTGCCGACACACGCAAGTACAGCATTTAGTCTATGCTTCTTCAAGCTCTGTCTACGGCTTAAACGGTCGTCGTCCCTATGCTGAAGAACATGCCGTCAACCATCCTGTGAGCTTGTATGCGGCCTCTAAAAAAAGCAATGAGCTTATGGCGCACTCTTATAGCCATTTATACAATTTACCTTGCACAGGTTTGCGCTTTTTCACCGTGTACGGGCCTTGGAATCGTCCTGATATGGCTTTACATCTTTTTGCCACTGCCATTGTGCAAGGCAAAGCCATCAACGTTTTTAACAATGGGCAAATGCAGCGCGACTTTACCTATATTTCTGACATTGTAGAAGGTATTGTTCGCACTTTAGAAATTCCTGCTGCGCCAAACAGCGCATGGGATGCTCAAAATCCGGCACCGGATACCAGCCCTGCGCCATACCGCATCTATAATATTGGCAATAATAACACCGTAGCTTTAGGAGATTTTATTGCTATTTTAGAAAAAAGCCTTGGTATGACTGCCATAAAAAATTATATGCCCATGCAAGCTGGAGATGTAGAGTCCACTTGGGCCAATGTGGATAAATTGGCAAACTTAACCCATTTTTCTCCGTGTACCCCTTTAGAAGAAGGCATTGACCGCTTTGTGCATTGGTACAAAAAATACTATGCCATCTAAATTTTTTTAGGGAGAAAGTTGCAACACGCTCTTTCTCCCTGCACGTCCTACTACATTCTTACGCCTCATAAGACACACCCCCTAACATATGACATTTTTTAGAGTAATTTTATGATTATTAAGCCAGAAATTCTTGCCCCCGCTGGGGACACACAATCTTTTTTAGCCGCCCTTGCCGCGGGAGCCGATGCCGTTTATGTAGGCTTAAAGCACTTTTCGGCACGTATGCAAGCGGACAACTTTGGCGCCGGTGAGCTTTCACGCCTTGTGGATTTAGCTCGTGAAAACGACAGACGCGTGTATATAGCCATGAACACCATGCTCAAGCCCGACGATATGGAAAGCGCCTATAATCTTGTGGCGCGTGTTTCCAAACAAATACATGCCCACGCGCTTATTGTACAAGATTTGGGCTTTGTTGATTTGGCTCGCCAAGCTGGCTTTGAGGGTGAAATACATTTATCCACCTTAGCCAATATCACACATCCTGCAGGATTGACCGTTGCCAAAAAACTTGGCGCCAGTCGCGTTATTTTACCGCGCGAATTAAGCATTGATGAAATCCGCGCCATGGGTGAAGCCTGTCCAGAAGGGCTTGATTTAGAAACTTTTGTACACGGTGCTTTGTGTTTCTGTGTTTCTGGTCGCTGTTATTGGTCAAGCTACATGGGCGGAAAAAGCGGTTTACGCGGACGCTGTGTACAACCTTGCCGCCGTATCTACAAACAAGGCGGACAAAATTTAGCGCGACAATTTGCCAAGGCAGAAGAAGAAGTCAGCCGTAGCAAAATCAAAGAAAATAGAGGAAAGCCCTTACCACAAGGACGCTCCGCCCAGCGTGGTCAACAAGCGCAAAGTCGCGGTCAAAGACCCAATCGTGTGGGTAAAGAACACAGCGGACGCTATTTCTCTTGCTTAGATTTATCTCTAGATGTACTAGCAAAAACTTTACTTGAAGTACCGCATTTACGCTCTTGGAAAATTGAAGGCCGCAAGAAAGGCCCTCACTATGTATATCATGTGGTGTCTGCCTATAAGCTTTTGCGTGATAATCCCCAAGACTCTCAAGCAAAAAAAATGGCTGGAGACTTTTTGGAAATGGCTTTAGGACGCCCTTCTACCAAGGCGCGTTTCTTACCGCAAAAAAATAACATCCCCACAGATCCCAATTCCTCCACTAGCTCCGGTCTTTTGATTGGTAAGGTTGCCATTGAGGAAGACGGACAAGCTATTGTAAAGCCCTATCGTGAGCTTATTCCGCAAGACTATTTGCGTATTGGTGTAGAAGATCAAGCCTTTCACAGCACCCTTTCTGTGACTCGACGCATTCCTAAAGCCGGTACATTGCATTTACGTGTGCCTAAGCACAAAACTCCCAAGGCTGGTACGTCTGTATTCCTTATTGATAGACGCCAACCTGAACTTATACAGATTTTAAAAACATGGCAAAGCAAGCTCGACAAGCATCAAGGTCGCCCCAGTGCCAATGTGCGCTCACGTCCCGCGTTCGAACCTGCACAGCGCATGAAAAGACGCCCAGATTTAACCCTGCGCTCTGCTTTGCCTCAAGGTCGTGAGACACGCGGAGCTAAAGGCGGACATATGGCGCTATGGCTTTCACCTAAAGCGGCGGAACTTTCGCGCACCATCGTGCCGCGCGTTTGTTGGTGGCTTCCTCCTGTTATTTGGCCAGAAGAAGAAAAAGGCATGAAACGCCTTATTGAGCAAATGTGTCGCAACGGCGCCACGCAATTTGTGTGTAATGCCCCTTGGCAAATTGAGCTTTTCCCCAAAAGAGAAGAACTAGACATTATGGCAGGCCCTTTTTGTAATGCCGCCAATGTGGCACATATAAGCATGCTCAAAGAAATGGGCTTTTCTTTAGCATTTGTCAGCCCTGAACTACCTGGCGAAGATTTACTTGCTTTGCCAGAAATAAGCCCCCTACCTTTAGGTTTTGTTATGGAAGGTTTTTGGCCTGTGGGCATTGCCAGATTTGGTTTGCTGGGTGTCAAGGCCAATGAGCCCTTTGTCAGCCCCAAAGGGGAAATTTTCTGGGCGCGCAATTACGGCTCTAACGTATGGCTGTATCCTGCCTGGCCTTTAAATTTTACAGAAAAACGTTCTGCCCTAGAAAATGCAGGCTATAATATGTTTGTACGTATTGTGGAACACTCACCACAAAGCTTACCAACATTACGTCGTGATGGCCTCTTTAACTGGGACGGCGAATTACTCTAAAAGGAGCATATATGAGCTTAATCGGTAATATTTTATGGTTCATTTTAGGCGGTGTTATCACTGGTCTTATGTGGTGGTTTTTTGGGCTACTGGCCTTTATCACCATCATAGGAATACCTTTTGGTAAAGCCTGTTTTGTTATCGGAAGCTTTGCTTTCTTACCTTTTGGAAAGGTAGCTATTTCACGTGAAACACTTACAGGAAGAAGTGACATAGGCACAGGCGCTTTTGGTTTTATAGGTAATGTCATATGGTTTATATTTGCAGGACTTTGGATTGCCATTGCTCACATTACTGCCGCCATAGCTTGCGCTGTGACCATCATAGGTATTCCCTTTGCGTGGCAACATGTGAAACTTGCCGCTCTTACCCTCTCTCCCATAGGGCAAACCATTGTTCCTGTAGAGACAGCCCGCTCTGTTGAACAAAGAAACGCATAATACACACAACACTTACAAAAAAGCGCCCTTGATATATGATATATCAAGGGCGCTTTTTTTATATAGTATATTTTGTTCTAACGCTTAAGCTCTATGGCTTTTTTCAACATTTCATCAGCTGTGGTCACGACCTTACTATTACTTTGAAAGCCACGTTGTGTCACAATCATGTCCACCATTTCCGCAGCCATATCCACATTGGAATTTTCAATATAATAAGATTGTATATCAGCAAAGTTTTCTGTACCCGCTTTGCCAAGCTCAGCTGTGCCAGATTCTTCGGTGGCAGTGTACATATTTCCACCCTCACGACGAAGACCATCTTCATTAATGAAACGCGCTACAGGAATTTCATACAAAACAGAATTTTGATCATTACTATAAGAGCCTACAATCTCACCATCAGCATTGATTTGAATATCTACCAAAAAACCTTCACCATAACCGTCTTGCTCATTATTGTACATAACAGTACTACCGGCATAGGCTGTGGTGGCATTGGAAGCTCTTGTTATATTACTGGTCTCCCCTAAAAGAGTATTATCCGTTCCTACGGCGGCGGCCGTGGCAGGCATATTGCTAGGCGTGCCGCTCAAACCAAAATCTAAAGAGATATTTTGCCCATTATAATTAAACACTGCTGTACCATCTTCCGAAGTTGGCGCAGGCTTCCAATTATTCAAGTCTGTAGTGTCACCTGAGGGAGAAAAATATGTGATGCCCGTCATCTGACCAGCTTCATTAAAGCTCATGGTTCCGGCCAGCAAAGCACTTGCTTTAGGATTTGAAACAGAAGCATCCGCAGCTACTACAAATTCCAGCACACTGCCAGAACTAAGCTCTTGCGTACCGTCAACATACAAAGTTAATTGCTGCGCATTACCTTCAGCGTCATATATTTGCAAAGGCTGTGCATAACTGTATTGCTCATTAGAAAGTGGCGGTAAAGAATTAGAGTCAAAAGACTTTGCCATGGAAAAATAAGGATCAGTAGTACTTGCTGACGAATCCTCTATATTTCCTAAGTTAAAGCTCAAAGAAATTTGCGAAGTCGGCCTTGCAGGTAAAGTTTCGTTTTCATCTATTTGAATAGACTGTAAAGCGCCCACACCGCCGTCTCTGTCCACAGGATAGCCATTGAGCACAGAACCGTCAGGAAGCGTTAAAAAGCCTTCATTGTCGAAAGAAAAGTTCCCCGCGCGTGTGTACATGGTCAGACCTTCAGGGCTAACCACCTCAAAAAAACCGTCACCGCTGAGAGCTAAATCTGTCACTCTATTAGATTGCTCTAAAGCGCCTTGATTGAAAATGGTGCGCACACTACCCACCTGCACACCCTTACCCATTTGTCCTAAAGCAACATATGAGTCTTCCTCAGCTCCCCAAGAATTTCCCATAGCCCCCTGTGCCTCATAAATGAGATCCACATACTGAATATCTTGTTGTTTAAAACCAATGGTACTTACATTGGATAAGTTATTGGCAACAACATTCATTCCTTCAGAAAGGCTTTTCATGCCAGTGGCACCGATATAAAGTGAGCTGTTCATAGGCTATCCTCATATGTTTGCGCTTTAACGGAAAATATTTCCCTTTTCCAAGCACTCTAAGAACGTATATATTCAAGATGGACACAGCGAAATATAATTAAGGCTAAACACTTTATAAAAGGGAAAAATTTTCCCCCTTGCCATCTTGCTATGAATATAAAAAGCACATTCCGTGCCAAGCTACACAAATTTTCACATACATAAAAAAAACCTCTGCGCACAAAGCACAGAGGTTCAAAAAAATATGGATATATATCTAGTTAATAAGCACCCTCACCACGTAAAGCCACAGGAATAGTGCGCATCAGAATCCACAAGTCCATCCACACAGACCAGTTGGTCACATAATAACGGTCATAAGAAACGCGCTGTTCATAGGTGGTATTATTACGCCCAGACACTTGCCAAAGCCCTGTAATTCCCGGCTTCACTTCCGTGTACTCTAAATAAACATCGCCATAGCGTTCAATTTCATCATGAACAATGGGACGCGGTCCCACAAGTGTCATATTTCCTAATAATACATTAAAAAGCTGTGGCAATTCATCAAGGCTTGTCTTACGTAAAAATCTACCTGCCGATGTGATACGAGGGTCATGACGCAATTTTTGCGTTTCTTCCCACTCTTCTTTATAGGCTTCGTTTTCTTCTAAATATTTTTTAAGCACTGTATCAGCATCTTGCACCATAGAGCGGAATTTAAAAATGCGAATGCTTTTTCCTCCCTGCCCTATACGCTCTTGACTATAAAAAGCCTTTCCTTGAGAGCCTAAGCGGATCCAAAGGCATAATAAAACAAATACAGGCGAGAAAGCCACCAAAGCACAAGAAGAAATAATAATATCCATACAACGCTTCACACGTAGGCGGCGTACATCTGTAAGATTTTGACGTACTAAAAAGGCGGCGGAGTTTCCCAAAAGCCTTGGAGAGAGCCAAAACTTTTTAATTTTCTTGGTTCCTGCCACCACCACAAGAATATTTTTACAATGTCGTACTATCTCTTCAAATTTTTCAGTATTTTCTATGCTCTTTGTGGCATCTCTGCACCATATAAACATGGGATTTATATGCTTTTGCTGTAAAGCATTAATAGTGTATTTCAAAGAAGCGCAGTCCAAAGAACTTTCTAAGCACATCTCAGGGCGTAAACCGCGCTCAGGATGCTCTTCTAGCTCATCCCAAACGCTTTGCACTTCTTCTTTACTTTGTAAAAAAAATACAGGAGTTCCCCACCAAGGCTTACGACAAAATCTACGCCGAACCACACCACGCATAACAGGCACAGCAATAAGGCTTGTCAACCAGGTAAAAAGTAAAATAGTACGCGAATATTCCACAGAAATTTGTGTCATAAAAAGTGTTACAAGAATAACAAGGTACGCCAAAGTAACACCTAGGCATAATTTTTTCACTTCTTTATGTGGAGGTGGTACAGGCACTTCACAAGATCCAAGAATAAACATAAATAAAGGGCCAGTGCAAAGAAGTACGCCCATAGAGGTATATAACGTGGGGTCTACATTACCCCAAAAGGAGCGTATCATCACCCCTAAAAAAAATACTATTTGCAAAGTCGCAATATCACAAACAATAGTAATAAATTGGGCAGGTTGTACACCAATCCATTTTCGTATAAATTTTTCCCACATATATTGTCTCCAAAGGCAAAAAGACTTTTTTATAACGTTGTTGCTTACATAAAGCAAAACGTAATTTAATACCTCACAACTTACCCACTAATCAAGATGTAAAAAGGCGCTAATTTGCGCAGAAATTCTTTTCATCCCCCAAAAGACAAAAGATGTTACCTATCTCGTTGTTATCTGATCCTTAATTTTCATATTGCCTTTATAGACTTGCCACAAACTTCATATTTTGTTATCTTTTTCGCGCCAATACGGCTTTTTTTCAATTCTACCAGTGTAAGGAGCTCAGTAAATCATGAAAAAAATTCTAGCTTTCGGTATGTTGACCTTATTGCTTACCGTGGGTAGCGCACACGCTGCACAAAAAACCTATGTAAATGGTATCGACGCCAACTATCCCCCCTTTGGTTATGTGGATGAAAAAGGCACACCAGCCGGCTTTGACGTAGAATCTATGGACTGGATTGCACAAAAGATGGGCTTTAAAGTGGAGCACAAACCCATTGCATGGGATGGTATCATACCAGCACTTTTAGCAGGTCAGATTGACATGGTGGCTTCTGGTATGAGCATCACAGAAGCACGTCAGCAAATGGTCAACTTCTCCAACCCTTATTGGGAAGTGTCTCGTGTATTCATTGCAAAAAACGATTCTGACTTAAATCCAGCTAAAATTTTAGCCGCTGACACAAAAATTGGCGTACAACGCGGAACTTCTGAAGCTGCTGACTTCCAAAAAGAAGTGAAAGAAAAGAAACTTCCCGTAGAGCTCGTATATTATGAATCTGCTCCATTGATTGTGGAAGATTTACTTAACGGCCGTATTCAAGCCGGTCTTATGGATAAATTACCTGCTGACGACTCTATTTCTAAGGGTAAGGCTGTTAAAATCGTAGGCGTACACGGCAAGCCAGACAATTTTGGCGTAGCCGTACGTAAAGATGATAATGAACTTCGTACCATGATTAATAATGGTTACAAGTTACTTATGGCTGATCCTCGCTGGAAAGAATTGCAAAAGAAATACTTAGAAAAGAAATAATTTTACCGCTCCTCTCGGAATTTTTACACAAAGTTTTGAGAGGAGCTTTTTTACATTTATGGAAATATTAACAACTGTCTTCGACGCCCTTCCCTATATTTTAGGCGGTAGCTTTGTAACCATAGCCTGCGTGAGTATTGCTTTACTCATGGGGCTTATTCTTGGTGTTCCCTTAGCTACCTTACAAGTCTACGGACCACGCTCCGTAAGCCGTCTTATATCCATCTATGTATGGTTTTTCCGCGGCATACCTATTTTAGTCTTACTTTTTTTATTTTACGGACTTTTCTTTACACTTAGACTTACCACCAACCCTTTTATTATCTCTTGCGTGGTGCTTGGTCTTACAAGCACAGCCTATCAATCACAAATTTATCGTGGCGCTATTTTAGCTTTACCTCAAGGTCAGCTCAAAGCTGCCAGAGCTCTTGGTATGCGAGATAGTTTAGCCATTAGGCAAATTATTTTACCTCAAGCTTTGCGCATGTCTATCCCTGGCTTTGCCAACGAATTTTCTATTCTTCTTAAAGATTCTGCCATTTGCTACGTACTTGGTACGCAAGAAATTATGGCACGTGCAAACTTTGTTGCCTCACGCACCTACGAGCATTTAGCCTTTTTTGCTGTGGCGGGTGCTTTATATTTTATCATTACCATTATCGGCTTCAAACTTTTACGTATGCTTGAAGAACGCACATACGTTCCCGGCTATACCGCTTCTTAACAATATAGGAATCAACGCAGGATATATATGAATGCACCTGTTTTAAAAATAGAATCCATCAGTAAAAAACTTGGTGGAAAGCCCATCCTTCAAGACTGTTCTTTATCCTTACAACGCGGCGAGCTTAAAGTACTCATTGGTCCTTCTGGAGCTGGAAAAAGTACACTCTTGCAATGTATCAACTGTCTTATTCCGCCAGACAGCGGAACCATCAGCCTTGAGGGTAAAGTCTTAAATATACACAATACGCAAGAGCTTTGCGCATTCCGCACTCAAGTGGGCATGATTTTTCAAGATTTTAACCTCTTTGACCATCTCACAGCAGAAGAAAACGTTGCCATTGCTTTACGTAAAGTTCGCGGTTTTTCACGCCAAGTAGCCTCCAATAGAGCCTTGGCAGAACTTGACCGTGTGGGATTAAGCAAGCGTTCCACCCTTTATCCTGCGCAACTTTCCGGCGGGCAAAAACAAAGAGTTGCCATTGCTCGCGCTCTTGCCATGGACCCTAAGGTTATCTTGTTAGATGAGCCCACATCTGCTCTTGACCCTGACCTTGTGGGAGAAGTGCTCACCGTTATTCGCGACTTAGCCCGCGGCGGTATGACCATGATTATGGCAACACACCAAATGGAATTTGCCAAAGCTTTGGCCAATGAAATTGTCTTTATGGAACAAGGCGTCATCATTGAACGCGGCACACCAAGCGAACTTTTGTCTCAAGAAAGCCGTACACAAGCTTTCTTCAATAAACTTTTGGATCTTGAAACAGAAAAAGACACAAAGCATACAGCCAAAGTCAATTTTTCTGACGGCACAGGAACTATTGAAGAAGTAGCCCCCAAAAAGCCCCATGAGGGTTCCCATGCTTGATACGCCCTTTCTTTTTGAAGACCTTGTACCTGTTTTAAACAGTGGCTTTTGGATTACTCTTGCTCTGGTAATACCTTCGGGAATTATGGGCTTTGTGGGCGGCGTTATCTTAGGTATTTTACGCGTCTACGGAAACCCTATTCCGCGTAAAATCTGCGACGGCTTTGTTTCTCTTATACGCGGCGTTCCTTTAGCTGTGCAACTGCTTATGATATACTATGCCTTGCCCAAAATTGGTTTATATTTTGATCCTTATGTGGCAGCTGTGCTCAGCTTTACGCTGTGCGGCGCCGCCTATCAATCAGAATATATCCGCGGTGCGCTTTTCTCCATTCGTCAAGGTCAGCTCAATGCTGCCAGCGCTTTGGGTATGACAAAAACGCAAGCCATCATAAGTATTATTGTTCCGCAAGCAGCACGCCGTGCTTTGCCAGGCTGTGGCAATGAAATCATCTACTTGATTAAATATTCTTCCTTAGCGCACTTTGTAACGGTTATGGACATTATGGGCGAAGGTAAGGCTGTAGCCTCCAATACCTTCCGCTACACAGAAGTGTTCCTTGTGGTGGGCGCGTATTATTTGTTCTTAGTGACCATAGCCACATGGCTTTTAAACACCTTAGAGAAGCGCTATCATATTCCGGGATTTGGCGTACGCACATAGGAAAAAATATGCATATACCGCAAGAATGGCTTAATATAGTCCCTGCTTTACAAAAAGGCGAACACCTTACACTGCTTGAAGAAATACTCCGTTTACGCCAATGCGGTCATGCTATTTACCCAGAGCAAGAAAATATTTTTCGCGCTCTACAGCTCACAAAACCTGCTACAACACAGGTTATAATATTAGGACAAGATCCCTATCATGGAAAAGGTCAGGCTCAAGGCTTGGCCTTTTCTGTACCTAAAAGCACCCCTCCCAAAGCTGTTCCGCCTTCATTAAAAAATATTTTCAAAGAAATTTGCACAGACATCTACGGACAAGATTCTTGGAAAGAGCCGCCTAGCCCTTGCCCTAATCCTTGTTTAGAACGCTGGGCAATGCAAGGAGTTTTGCTCTTAAATACGGTACTCAGTGTAGAAGAGGGAAAAGCGCACAGCCACGCTCATCTTGGCTGGCAGCATATAACCAAGAGCATATTGGAAAGCCTTGCCGCAAGCTCACACCCCTTAGCCGTCCTTTTATGGGGAAAACCAGCACAAGGTTACGCCCCCATATTTTCACAACAGCACACAGCCGCACAGCATCTTGTGCTTACAGCTCCGCATCCCTCACCTTTATCGGCACACAAAGGTTTTTTAGGTTGCAAACACTTTTCAATAGTCAATGCTTGGCTCAAGCAACAAGGCAAAAAAGACATTGAATGGTAAAAAAGCCATTGTACATCTACAACGGCTCTTTACTTACCTAATCATCGTATTGATCATCATCAGGCCATAAATCTTCATCTAAAACGGTATAACTGCGAACAAAAAGGCAATTAACCCCATTTTGCTCTGTAAGCATTCCAGTAGCTTCCACCACGGCGCTTATTTCTTCATCTAAATCTGCTCCAGCGCCACGCGGTGTTATCTGATATTCCAGTTCATTTTCTGTAACAATGACAACTCTTGCTCCGCTTTCACCTTTTTCCGGTAAAGGACTCACAACGCCCTTTACAGTGATAATTGTCGATGACATGACTCTATAACCTCGTAAAAAAATCTCTGACACATACTCCTCACAGTATGCGCTCATACTTTTTCTTCTCTAATATTTTTTGTGACACTTGGCAATATTTTTCCCAAGTATAAGCTCAATATTTGTATATAATTTCTTGATTTATAGGAAGCTTGTTTTTTGGAAGAATTCTCTTTTTGAGCTTTACATAAATAATCTAGACTTTTTCTAATCAAAATAGTTGAAATTATAGCTTTTTTTCTTAAAAAAAATATGTTATGGGGAAGTAAAGCCGCTTACAACACAAAAAGCGAGCCCATACAAAATATTTTTAAGACCCCAACTGCGAGGTGCCTTATGACTCATAACATAAACAAAAATTTTCAAAAAATAAGTTCGTTAGCTTTACTTATATTTTTATGTCTTTTTTTAGGCGCATGTGGCACAAAAACCTACTCTAAAAAAGACAAAGCCAAAGGTTATGCCATATCTAAAACAGCACAATCTCAAATCGGAAAATACTATCGTTTTGGCGGCACAACTCCCAAGACAGGCTTTGACTGCTCTGGTCTCATTATGTGGGCCTACGATAAACACGGTATAAAAGTACCGCGCACCACAAAAGATCAAGTAAAGGCGGGTAAAAAAGTACACTCTAGCAAAGCCCTCCCTGGAGATATTGTTGTTTTTAAAAGTAAGCACACATCCAGCGGCTACCACACTGCCATGTATATTGGTGATAATAAATTTGTGCACAGTCCCAGAACAGGTGCCAAAGTGCGTATCGAAAGTTTCAACACCTATTGGAAACCCAAATTACACAGCGTACGCCGCGTGGTTAAATAGCAAAAACATATGAGCTCGGCATATTTTTAGAGCCGTGCCAAAGAGCATTTCATTGCGCATAGCGCATTGCGTATTCTAAAACAGTGTTATAAAGCTTTTACTTGCTATAGCATACGCAATGCGCTATTGCTTATTTACAATTAATTCCCAATTTGTATGAACATGGAGGACATATGACTAAAACCCTTAGTCTCGCCGAGATAGCAAGACACTTTTCTCTGCCAGAGTCCACTGCTCGATACTATTGCAAAAGGTTTGCCCCCTTCATGCTTATTTACGGAGAAGGCAGACGCAAGCGCTACGACGAAGAATGCCTCACCGTCATTGCCACCATTATTGAACATATGAAAATGGGAAAAACTGCCAATATGGTGGAAGAGGTTCTTGCCACGCGATTTGTGCGCACCATGGATGCCAATGTGACACATCCCACTCCACAAAATAACGCTTATATGAGTGCACAAAATAAGCCCGAAAAAAATATTTATGACACTGGGTATGCAAATACTGCTACAATGCATCAGATGGCAACCTATAGCCAAAATACGCCTGTAGCTGAAAATCCCTATACTACAGGTGTTGAGGGCGCTGCGGGGCATGCTCTCATGCAATATTTAGAGCAGCAGTCCAGCGCTTTGCAAAGTATAGCCCAGTCACTTTCCGTACTGGCTTCGCAAAAAAATGATATGCAAAGATTGGAAGATGCAGCGCGCACATCCAAAGAAGAAAATGTGCTCTTACGCCAAGAAGTGCATGTGCTCAAAAATCTGTTACACAGCTCTGAACAAGTGCATCATGATGACCTTTCGCAAATGCGTTCTTGGATGAGTCGTCTAGCTCAGAGCTACAATAAACAAACCGCCATGGAAACCAAATTTGACCACGCGCCTACTCCGCACGAAGATGAAGACCCTACGAAGAATTCATAGAGCTTTTAACACTTCAAAAATTTCAAAAGAGGGCTATGTCATAGCTCTCTTTTTTTACCTCAAAATTACTTT
Organism: uncultured Desulfovibrionaceae bacterium; assembly: GCA_964369335.1. Lineage (GTDB taxonomy): Bacteria > Desulfobacterota > Desulfovibrionia > Desulfovibrionales > Desulfovibrionaceae > CAYJAD01. The sequence continues at coordinate 18,961 of CAYJFR010000007.1, forward strand.
ATTACGAATGTGACACAGAATAAAAAGCGTGTATAAATTCGCGATGCTCACAAGAGTGTTTTGTATTATGCATGAAATAAAAAACGCGCTCTGAGTAGAACGCGTTTTTTTACATGATCGTATATTGCCGTTAAAATTATTGTAAAGATGTAGCCACAAAGCAATCCATGTTTTTATTAAAAAGCCACTCTAAAAAGCATACTCTTCACAGCACTGCACAGCCTTACTTTTTTGCACCTTTCAAAGCCATATCAATGGCAGCTTTAAACAGCTCACTAGAAAGAGCACCGCGCACCACAATATCATTTACAAAGAAATACGGTGTACCTTCAACGCCGAGTTCTTTTCCGTCGGTCAAATCTTCTTGCAAAATCTTTTTGGTTTTGTCGCTTTGAATATCTTCAATAAGCTTTTTCATATCAAGCCCAGTGCGCTGAGCTTCATCTTTTATAAAGCTCTCTCCTTTTTCCATGAGTTCCCCGCGATGCCTGAATAAGTTTTCGTACAGAACTTGGGCTTTTTCAGCAGATTGAAAACCGGCGGCAATGACATATTCAGAAGCAAGAATAGCTGTGGGGCTTGCACTCAACGGCGTGTGCTTAAAAATAATATTTACCTTATCGCCATAGGATTTTTTAATCTGACTTAAAGTCATGGCAGCTTGTGCGCAGTATGGGCATGTGAAATCAGAAAATTCCACAATGGTCACAGGAGCGTCTTTTGCCCCCCACACAGGTCTTCCTTCCACACGAATATTTTTCTTCACTTGCATATCTTGTTGCCATTGGGCTTCAAGATTACGCTTACGTTTTTTATTGGAACCGTCTTGAGCAATTTCTAAAATAGCTTCGCTATTATTGCGCAGCACATTCAAAACCAATTCTGGACGTTCAAGAAAAATACGTTCTAATTGTTTTATAAGCGCAGCATCACTGTCTGCCGCTTGAGCAAAGGAAACTGGTGTACTAAGCCCTGCCAAAATAAAAAGAAGTAATAATTGTTTTTTCATAATATCTCCGTACCTGCATATGCAAGATTCAAATTGTTATTTTAAGAAAATATAATTTCACTAAAGCACATTGTAAAGCCTAAAAGAATACGAACTTTACAAAGTAAGCTATGATTTCACACAAAGTCAGTATTTTTTACTGTTTCACGTGAAAATATCAGTATTATATATTGACCCCGAAAAGTATTTTTTCTATAAAAAGGGACATCAGAAACTTAGTAACATGTTTCATGTGAAACACAATCCTCTACCCAAAGGAGATTATTGTGGCCAGAATTATAGCCATTGCAAATCAAAAAGGTGGCGTTGGCAAAACAACAACCGCCATCAACTTGGCTGCTGCCCTTGCAGTCATGGAGAAAAAAGTTTTGCTTGTTGACTGCGACCCACAAGCTAACAGTACAAGTGGCCTTGGCATACACAACGCAGCCGCCACAGGCACAGTGTATAATGCCATCTATGACCCAGAAAATGCTCTAAGCTATGTGTCCCCCACCAAGGCAGAGTATTTACACGTCTTACCAGCTACAACAGATTTAGTTGCTATAGAACTAGAACTGGTGGATAAAGTAGCGCGCGAATACTATTTGAGTGAATGCCTTGAAGTACTCGACGAGCACTTTGAATACATTATTATAGACTGCCCTCCATCATTGGGGCTTATCACACTCAATGCCTTATGCGGTGCCAAAGAAATTCTTATTCCTCTGCAGTGCGAATTTTTCGCGCTAGAGGGTATTGTAAAACTTTTGCAAACCTATGAGCAAGTCAAAAAACGTCTTAACCCAAATCTTGCTCTGCTCGGTGTTGTGCTCACCATGTACGACACACGTAATAACTTGGCACGAGAAGTTAAAAACGAAGTGCATCGCTGCTTCCCTGACCATCTGTTTGAGACAGTGGTGCCGCGCAATGTGCGCCTTTCAGAAGCGCCTAGTCATGGCAAGTCTATCATTCACTATGCCATTCGTTCCACAGGAGCAAACGCCTATTTAGGACTTGCTAAAGAAGTTATCTTACGCAAGCCCAAAATAGAAGAGAAGAATTAAAAGCTAAAGTTGCTTAGGGGTGCACTCATAAGCAACTTTTCTATGAAAGTGTTTTTTGCGCACAGTAGCGCCGCATTTACATTGAAACACAAGCAAGCCTCCAATATTGGCATTGCTCAAATGAAATGGATGCGACGCATCGTTTTCCCAATCGGACGTAGCGGCGCCACAAGCGTCACAATGCATACTTGGCTCATAAGGGTATGTAAAATCCCAATAGTCTTTAAGCTCCTGTAGATCGCTTAAAGGTTGCTCTTTAGCAAAAGGGTCATTTTGTGATTGTAGAGTGTTTGCCACTTTTTTTACATGGTCTTCTACTAAACTCCAAAGCTCCATAGAAAGCTGTACAGCGTGTGGATGCCCTTGAAGGTTTACAAGATATAAAATTGGATCGACACCTTTTTTTTCCATGAAAATACGCCTCCGTTAGGAAATAAAAATTATAGCTATAAGTGAGAAATTTATGAGCACATCACCAAGAATGGGAAGAGGTCTAGACGCACTTTGGGGAAAGAAAGATGCTGCTGAAAAAAAGCATGAAAGCAATACTGTTCCCACTGTAAGCCTTGTACCGAACCCAAACCAACCACGAAGAACATTTGACGATGAAAGCCTCGAAGAGCTTGCCGCGTCTATTAAGCAACAAGGCATTATTCAACCTATTTTGGTGCGCCCCATAGCTCAAAGTAAAAAGTTTGAAATTGTCGCCGGAGAACGTCGCTGGCGTGCCGCCAAAAAAGCTGGGCTTGCAGAAGTGCCTGTCTTCATCCGCGAGATGACAGACGAAGAAGTCATGGCTGCTGCCCTCATAGAAAACATTCAACGCGAAGACCTCACCCCCATTGAGGAAGCTTTAGCCTTACACAGTCTAAGACAAGAGTGCGGCATTACGCAAGAGGAACTGGCCACAAGACTTGGAAAAAGTCGCTCTGCCTTGGCAAATACTTTACGTCTTTTGCATTTGACCCCCGTCATGCAAGAAGCAGTCAATGCAGGAACCATTCAAGCTGGGCATGCTCGCACGCTTTTAAGCTTGCAAAACCTCTCTCTAGCACAAGACGCTCTCTTTGCTGCCATGATAGAAAAAAGTTTGAGCGTGCGTGACTCTGAAGCAGCCGTTGCCTTTTATAAAGAGAATGAACGCTTCCCTTGGCAAAATCCTGATGGAGAAATTTCCGCAGAAGCAACAACTCCCACTAAAGAGCCAGAAGCTCCAGTCAAAAAAACGCCTACGCGAAAAAAGTCCACTTACATAAAAGGACTGCAAAATATAGTTAAGGATCGCTTGCTTGTTAAGACAGCCATTAGCGGAGATGAAGAAAGAGGGAGAATAACCCTTACCTATACCAACGCTGCTGAGTTAAAACAAATCCTCGATAATATGGGGATCGAAGTCAGTTCCACAGACAAAACTTAGTTTCCCGTGAAACAATAATAAAAAAGCACAGCCTCTCAGCTGTGCTTTTTTATTTTACGCAAAAGTTTTTTGCAATACCGACACAAACATTCCCTCTAAATAAGGATGTTCATGCGGCGTTTGCCATGAAAATTTTTCAGAACATTGCGCGTGCGTTTTTAAAAATTTTGCTATCATCGTTTCATTTTCAGCAGGGTTGAGCGTACATGTCATATACACAATAAACTGCCCTACCTGTATGGCGTCAAAAGCATTTTGTAAAATTTTCTTTTGTGTGCCCATCAAATTTGTCACATCGTTTTGCGTTCTGAGCATACGAATTTCTGGGCGACGAGCCAACGTTCCAAAACCAGAGCAAGGCACATCTAAAAGAATATTTCCTTCCCATTGCAAAGTCAGCGGCTTTGTAGCATTGGCGCAAATAACCTCAGGGCATTCTATTTTCAATCTACGTGCAGTATCACGTAAAAGAGAAAGTCTGCTTATGCTTGTGTCAGAAGCCAAAGGAACTTCTAAGCCCTGCTCAATAAGCGCTAAACTCTTTCCCCCTTGCCCAGCACATGCATCCCATAAAGGCGAAAACTTCAAATCAGGAACGGCATCAAAACATGTTTTTAACACATGCTGTGAACCAGCCGCTTGCCAAGAAAAAGCACCTTTGTCGTGCAGCTCTATCATAGAAAGTCCAAGAGCTTCTTTGGGGCACGGCTTTTGAAGAAAGACAAAACCACTCCACCCTACAGATTGTGCTTCACACTCTTGAGCAAAAAAAACTTTCAGCTCTTCAAATTTTGCATGTTGCGGATTTAAGCGCACAGCAATTTTAGGACGATCTAAAGAACGCAATAAAATTTTATGTGCATGTTCTTTGCCGTAGTTTTGCACCAATAAATCATACATCCATAAAGGCGTTGCAAAATAGTCATGCGCTTTAGAAAAATATGCTTCTTCATGCGGTGCATTTTCTAAACGAATAAGCGAACGTAACACACCGTTGCACACCTTTGAAAGAGTATCGCCGAAGCGTTTTTTTACAACACCTACGGCCCAATTTACTGTGGCATGATGCGGCACACGGTCTAAATATAAAAGCGCATAAGCAGCCACGCGCAGTATCCAAAACATTTCTTCGGGTAAAGAAGAACGCTTTTTTAATAAAGAATCAAGCACAGCGTCCAAGCGGAAAAAATAGCGCATAGTGCCATAACACAACTCAGTGCATAGGCTATGGTCTTTATAATGAAGTGTGGTGTTTTTTAACCCTGTGTCTAGGGAAGCTTGAAGGGGGGTTTTGTGACTAACATGCATAAGCACTTGCACCGCCAAAGAACGGGCGTCAGGATTATGCAAATAAATAGATTCATTTTTTGCAGTAGTAGATTCTTTCAAAAAAACTCACTCCTCACTTTATTGCTCAGTATTTTCTTGCTTTGAAAAAGAAAATTTTTCTAAAGCCTCTGCCAATAAAGGCACTTGAACATGTGTATTGAAGCATGGACCAAAAGGTCTTTCGTTGATGATTCCAAAAACAGGCAAGGGATAGGTATCTTGTATACCAGAAGTCAAATCACGCTCACACGCCACAGCAAGAATAAGTTTGGGACGCGTTTCTACCACAATTTTTCTGGCTATAGTACCACCTGTGGCAATGACCACAGAAAAACCATATTTTTGACGTAAAGCCAAAATATCACCCATGGTACATTTCCCACACGATCTGCACAAATCCACATTTTGTGAAACTCTATACGGGCAGTCTGCATTTTGAATGCAATGCGGCAAGAGAATCAGTATTTTTTCTGCGGCTATTTTTTTAACTTGCCCGTCTGCGTTTATGAGTTTGCCCAGCACCATCTCATTATTGACTTTCACAAAAGAAAGTAAAATCTTTTCACGCGGCACCCCAAGAGCTCTACCCAAGAGCACCATAACAGGAAACATAAGCTTAACCGTCAGGCCGTGCACACGCTTAAAGCCCCAAGGGGTTTTCCCTGTGTACACTGAATAAACTAGCGTGATACACATCCATGCAATGCACAAAATAAGAAAAACGGTTAAAGATCCTAAAATGTATGGCAAGCTTACATGTATGGCGGACAAGCCCACATAAGGAATAAACCATGCCAACAAAATAACTAGG
>CAYJFR010000008.1:0-23140 GCA_964369335.1 uncultured Desulfovibrionaceae bacterium
TCGCCCTCACCAAACAAGTGGTGGAATACGCCCATGACAAAGGCGTATGGGTTGAAGCAGAGCTGGGCAAGCTTGCCGGCATTGAAGAGCATGTCCAATCTGACGAGCATGTATATACTGACCCTGACGAAGCTGTAGAATTTGTACAACGTACCGGATGTGACTCCCTCGCCATTGCCATCGGCACAAGCCACGGCGCCTATAAATTTAAAGGTGAAGCTCAATTAGACTTCGCCCGTTTGGATAAAATTTCGCAATTATTGCCCAATTATCCCTTAGTCTTGCACGGCGCTTCTTCTGTTCCGGAAGAATTTGTTACCATGTGCAACACTTACGGCGGTAATGTGGGCAGTGCTAAGGGTGTTCCTGAAGATATGTTGCGCAAAGCCGCCGCTTCTGGTGTTTGCAAAATCAATGTAGACACAGACATTCGCCTTGCCATGACAGCCACCATTCGCAAATTCTTCACCGACAGCCCTGAACAATTCGATCCACGCGGCTATCTTTCTCCGGCACGTACCGCCGTTAAAGATATGGTAGCTCATAAGATCCGTAATGTTATGGGCGCATCAGGAAAAATATAATTTTTTACAACCTAAGCAGTATGACGCCAAGTTTTTTTCCTAGAAAACTTGGCCCATACGCTTTATTTTATTAGACAGTACACAGTACTAAGGAGATGTTATGTCCATCACAATCGGTATCAATGGTTTTGGTCGCATTGGGCGCTATTTAATTCGTTTGCTTGCAGACAACAAAAATATTAAAATCGGCGCTGTAAACGCACGCGCTGCCAATTCTACTTTGGCGCATTTATTCAAATACGACTCCACACAAGGCCGCTTCAATGGCACTGTGGATTTTGACGACGCTGGTCTTATCATCAACGGCGTGCATATTCCCGTAACACGTTGTGCACAAGGCGCTTGGGAATGGGAAAAATACGGTGTTGACCTTGCTGTAGAAACAACAGGTTCTATCAAGCTTCGTGAAGGTCTTGCCGAGCATATCAAATGCGGCGCTAAAAAAGCCATCATCTCCGCACCTTGCAAAGATGCTGACGTTTCCGTTGTTATGGGCGTTAACGACAATATGTATGACGGTTCCAAGCATGATGTTATTTCTGCCGCTTCCTGTACTACCAACTGCTTGGCCCCTGCTGTGAAAGTTTTACACGAATCTTTCGGCATTAAGAGCGGTCTTGTGACCACCATTCACTCTTACACCATGAGCCAACGTATTTTGGACGGTACACACAAAGATTTACGTCGTGGTCGTGCCGCTGCCATGTCCATGGTTCCCACCTCCACCGGTGCTGCCAAAGCCCTTGCTCTCGTTATTCCAGAACTTGCTGGCAAGCTTGACGGTATGGCTGTACGTGTGCCTACACCCAACGTATCCTTAGTAGATATGACTTGCGAAGTGAACAAAGATTGTACCGTAGAAGAAGTGAACGCCGCTTTCAAACAAGCTTGCGACACTATTTTGAAAGATAATCTTGGCTACAGCGACGAGCCTCTCGTTTCTGTGGATTACAACGGCAGCACTTATGGCGGCGTTGTAGATTCTCTTTGCACTATGGTCAGCGAAAAGCGCCTCGTGAAAGCCATTGTATGGTATGACAACGAAGCCGGCTTCACTAACCAACTTGTTCGCCTCATTGAACTTGTAGGCAAAGACGTACAATAATTTTGTACAATTGTGGGGGAGGAAAGTTTTTACTTTAACTTCCCCACAGAAAATAAAAAAAGCTTTTATCCCATAAGATAAAAGCTTTTTTTATATGATTTTTTCTGTTTTTTAGCGAGCTTGAAGCATGGCTGCATTACACAAGATATAATTTTTCATAATATCTTCTGAGGGCTGTAAAAAACCTAAGTGTACCGAGCGCATAAGCCCCACAAGGGTAGACGCCATGATACAAGCCGTATCGCTGGGATGTAAATCGCGACGGATACAACCTTCTTCTTGCCCTTGACGGATAGCTTTTTCCATATGGCTTTCCAAAAGAACAAATAAGCTTTTCACATGTTCAAAAGCTTTACTGTCAAGCTCTCCATAACACCCCGGCGCGTCGCGTAATAGCAAAGCAAAATCCGCGCTGTTTTTACGCATAAACATATATACCACTTTCACGGTGGAGTTGATATGCTCTATGGCGTTTTCATGCTCTTGTAAATCAAGATATTGGTACACATCTTGTACAAGTTTTTCTTTCAAGCGCAAAATAAGCGCAATAAAAAGTTCTTCTTTACTCTTAAAGTGACGAAAAATCGTCCCTTCAGCCACCCCTGCCTCCTGAGCCAGTGATACCGTTGATGTGCGCGCATAACCATGTTGCGCAAAGAGACGTGCTGCTGCTTCTAATATGGCATCTTTTTTCATTTCTATTCTTCAAACTCCGTGCTGTCGTCTATTCTTGTGTCTGATTCTAGACGAGCTAAACGTGCCGCTTCTTGCTTTCTTTCACGCGTGCCCAAAGGCTTACGTGATTCAAAGTCCTCATTTCTCTCTTGCTGACGACAAAATACCAAAAATCCTGTATGAGCCACCATTCTATCATTGGGGCGTAATCTGTCAGCAATAGGTTTCCAATGACGCATAAGAATTTCACATACTTCTACATCTGAAAATGGTCCGCGCTCAAGCCCCAATAAAAGCTTGCTCACTTGGTCTACCGTGGGCAGTAAGAAAGCCAAAGATGCTCCAGGGCGCACAGCCTTTTGTACTTGCTCTAAATATTCCCAAGGGGTGCGTACATCCAAAAACAACGCGTCTGCATTGTCTATGGCAAAACCTTGTTCAATATCACGATGGTGTAAGGTGACGTTATCCCCAACCCCTGCCCATTCTAAATTACGACGTACAAGTTTATGAAATTCTTCGCGCGCTTCGTGCGTGTGAACATGCCCTGTTTTTCCCGAAAACCATGACATACCCACTGTCAACGCACCGGAACCAGAACCGGCCTCAATGACAGTGCGCCCTTCACCAACGCCTAAGCGCATGCATATGTATGCAATATCTTTAGGGTAAATTATTTGCGTTTGACGCTTCACCCCTTTAAGAATGTCGTGTAAATGCGGCTCTTGAATACGAATAGGAGTACCTATGGAAGTGTAAAGATGTGTACCATAAGACACTTGAGACACTTCTTCCATACTCAAAATACCGTCATTACTGTGCCAGTCCTGCCCCTCTTCTACACGTTTAAGGTATCTTTTTCCTTTAGGGGTGACAAAAATTACGAGTGATCCATATGCTGGCATGCTGTATCCTTAAAATAATTGTTTGAGTAAATCTTCAGCTGAAGTTCCGGGAGTAAAATCTCCCTCTGTACCTTGAGGGAACACACCCTCGCCGCCTGCTTCGCCCAGTTCTTCCATGCCACCCATGTCTTCATCGTCTGAAGCAAATTCAAAGTAAACACTACCCTCATAGGGCTCATTGTCTCTAAAACCTAAGCCACCAATAACCGACACACCTTGTGGTACAGGAAAATCATCGGCAGGGTAGAGATATTCCACATGCTTACGATATTCAATAAAAGCGGGTAAAGCAGTTGTGCCGCCTGTTTCGCGTCGTCCTAAGGGTTGTAATTGGTCATAGCCCACATACACACCAGACACTAAATGCGGCGTAAAGCCCACAAACCATGTATCGTGTTCGTTGTTGGTGGTGCCTGTTTTACCAGCCATAGGCTTTTGCAACACGCGCGCGCGAGAAGCCGTACCGCCAGAGACCACTTTCTTTAATAAAGAAGCCATAATATAAGCATTTTCAGGGCTGATTGCCTGCCAATGCTCAGGGGCTTGATTATAAATTTCCTTACCGTCCACATCTTTAATAGAAACAATAATACGCGGACGCGAAGCCCATCCTTGATAGGCAAAGGCTGTAAAAGCTTGCGTCAGATTCAGCGGAGAAACTTCCACCGCCCCAAGGCTTGCCGTTAAATAACGCGGAAAAGCCGGCGTTAAGCCTAAGGCTTTAGCTCGATCAATAACAGCATCTATGCCAATATATTCCGCCACGCGCACGGTGGGTAAGTTACGAGATTGTGCTAAAGCTGAAGACAAGGCCATAGGGCCTTTAAATTTGTGGTCATAGTTAGACGGAGACCAGGCTTGTCTTGTAACAGGGTCATAGTATGTGTATGGCTCATCGGGCAAAAGGGTCGCCGCCGTAAAGCCGCGGTCAAGGGCTGCAGAGTATACAATGGGCTTAAAGGCAGAACCTGGTTGACGTTCGCTTTGTACGGCGCGGTTAAAATGGCTTTTGCCAAATTCGTATCCGCCCACCAAGGCTACCACATCGCCCGTTGCCGGCTCAATGGACACAATACCCCCTTGCGCCACAGGCATTTGCTGTAAAGCCAAGTCTATAGGCTCGCCTTGTTTTACCACAGAGGCGTCATAGCTGGCGTCTACAACCACCACTTGACCTTTTTCTTTTTTCTCTGTGGGTAGACTTTGCGGTTGTGAAAACCACGCAATATCCCCTGGATTTAAAACTTTTTGTGCGTCACGAATATTATTAGAGTTCAAAACACGAGGATTCAAAGGACGCGCCCATGCCATAGTTTTCACACTGGCATAGCCCACATAGCCTTGCCCTAAGGCAACATGCGCGCCTTCCTTAGTCACTGAAGTGACCAATCCGCGTACCCAGTTGCCGCCAATAAGGTCATAGGGAGAAAAGGGCGTTTTATCAATGAACCTTTGGCTCATTTCTGGTGCGATTTTTTCCACAGGCCCACGCCAACCTTGACGTCTGGCAAGCTGTTCCAATGCCAAACGCAAACCCTTAGCGGCGGCTTCTTGGTGCAAAGGCTCCATAGCTGTTGTTACAGTGAGCCCAGCTTCATACACATAGTCCGCTCCGGACTTAGTGCTTTTAATGCCCATGACTTCCATATTTTCTTTACTGAAAAATTCGATAAGCAAGCGGCGCACTTCTTCCATATACCACCCTGCCGCACCCATTTGGGTTTCTGGCATGGTCCAATACACTAAAGGCTCATTGACAGCTTGGTGATATTCTTCTTCGGTAACCCATTTTAATTCGCGTAAGCGGCGAAGTACGTATAATTGGCGGGCTTTGGCGGCCTTGGGATAACGAAAGGGATTATAGCGACTCGGCGCTTGTGGCATACCTGCAAGCAGAGCGCTTTCGGCAAGGGTGATGTCTGTAGCATGCTTACCAAAATACGTTCTTGACGCCGCTTCCACCCCATAAGCTTTTTGCCCCAAGAAAATCTGATTTAAGTAAATGCTTAAAATTTCATCTTTTGTCAGCTCTCTTTCCAAACGATACGCCAAAATAGCTTCTTTAAGCTTACGCTTATAGCTTTTTTCCGGCGTCAACAATAATTGCTTCACAATTTGTTGAGTTATGGTACTGCCGCCTTGTGAGCTTCTTCCAGATTGAAAGTTCACTATGGCAGCGCGAGCAATGGCCACAGGATCTATGCCCATATGCTGATAAAAACTGTCGTCTTCTGCTGCCAAAAAAGCCTTGGTAATGTGCGGCGACATAAGTTCTAAGGGCACTAAAAAGCGCTTTTCATGGAAAAGACTGCCCAAAGGAGAACCGTCTCGAGCTAAAACCACCGTGGCTTGCGGCGGCTTAAAGTCGGCAATGCGATCCATAGCAGGCAAGTCACGCGCCGCCCAATAGAAAAGCCCCACTACACCTGCTATACCTAAAATACCGCCCAAGCAGGTCAACGCGAGAAAAGTAAGAAAGAGTTTTTTGAAAAAAAGACGTATTTTCATAATAAAACCATAACGTATCCACAAATATATTTTTCCACTAACAATATTTGCAAAACACAAAAATGCAAAACGCAAGTAAAAATATACTGTAATACTTTGTTATTATTTTAATAAATAAATGCTTAAAAAATTATATCAAGCACTTTTAAGCGTTTAAAAGTACTCAGCAGTGCAAACTGAGGAAGCTTATAGCGTTAAATGCTTCTTTACGCAATACCAAGTTTTTCACTATGTTTTATTTTTTCACATCAATGCATGCGCTACCAGAAAAATTCCAAAAGGTAAAACATTCATTTGCCTCCATCCCATTTTTTTCTTTAAAAAATAGACTTTAATAAGCCTTGCGCTCTCTTGAGCACTTTGGCACAATACCCTTATGAAAAAAAAAACGACCACCACACGGCTCTGGCTTTGGCTCGATGCGCTTTTTCTGTGTATACTGTGCTACGCGGCGTACAGCTTTTGGCACAGTCTTAGCACAGATGCGCATAATACCTTACCAAGTCAATGGCAATGGGACGTTTTTGTAAAATATTTTGCTTGGCATGACAGCCAAGGCTGGCACGCGGGCTTATTACTCAAAGGGCTTATATCCACCATACGCCTAGGGATTTGGGCAGGCGCCTTAGCTTTACTGGTAGGGCTTTGCATGGGCATATACCTTACTATATACACCAAGGGTGTCATCCATAGTATCTTATATGCCGTACTTATTTTCTTACGCAACACACCGCCCTTGGTATTGCTCTTTTTGCTATATTTTCTCACCAGCGAAAATACATTTTCTTTTTTAAACGCACTTGTACAGCACGCCCCACCCTTAGCGCAAAGCGTCATCGAGCATCTTTTTGCGCCGCCACAAGCTTTAGACAGAATGCTAGCAGCGGTGCTGACCTTGGGCTTTTATCAAGGTGCCTATGTGGCAGAAATTGTGCGCGCAGGCTTACAAAGTATTCCTCAAGGGCAATGGGACGCCGCGGCGGCCTTGGGCTTTACAAAGCGGCAACAATTTTCCCAAGTGCTCTTACCCCAAGCTTTGCCCATAATGATTCCACCCTTGGCAGGACAATATATTTCTATTTTCAAAGATTCTGCCTTGGCGGCGCTTATTTCTGTACCAGAGCTCACTTTCCAAGGTATGGAAATCGTTGCCATCACTCGACTTCCCTTTGAGGCATGGACACTTATACTTGTGCTGTATTTAGGGATTTCTCTCATATGTACGCGCTGTTTTTCTTATGCAGAAAAACGCCTGCATTGGGTACAAAACAAATAAAAAGTGAAACGGCTATATACTTTTCTCTTTTTCACGTAACATATTTACAATAAGCCCTATCATGACACCAAGATGCGCCATAACTAAAGCTTGCCACCAGCGCTGAAAGAAATTGTGCCCCACAATGCCGCTTGCCAAAAAAGCACCCCATGCGCACCAAAAAAACGCCGCTGTAAGCCACACAAATCTTTTTTCATTCAGAAGTTCTTTATGCTCACTGCGTACTTTTTGCAGTATGCGTAAGTTCTTATAGCCCCACCAAAGCATGCCAAGGAGAAAAATCAACGCAAGGCATAAACCTACTAGCCCATTTTCGCTCAAAAATTGTAAATAAATATTATGCGGGTGCTTAATGCTTATGACATCACGCTCAGGACTCAAACCTAAAGCGCGAAAAGCACTGTTATACTGCCCAATACCTGCCCCCAATACGGGAAATTCTTTAAAAATATCTATGGCCATAGACCACAAGCTCCACCGCCCGTCGCCTTGAATGGCTGTGAAAGAAAGGCGAATATCAGAAAGTTGTAACAAGCCCACAAAACCAATCCCACCTATAAGGCACAATTTCCACGGAAAAACACGTAACAGCACAGACAATAGTATTGCCGCCGCCGCCAAAGTTATATAAGCATTGCGTGTATATGAAAAGAAGAGCAAGAAGAAAGCAGGACTGAGCAGCATAAGAGTCAACGGAAAAGCCCAGCGAGCGTATAAATTTCGCAAAATATAGTATATAGAAGCGGCAGGAATAAGCACCAGTGCCATATAATTACCCACCCTGTAGTCACCAAAAGAGCCGGTAAGTCTTCCAGACATGATGGGGGTAGAGTATATAAGGTCACAACCTGTAATGTATTGATACACGCCGTTACAGCCTTGTAAGATCAGAGCGAGCACCAGCGCCCAGATCACAAAGCGCACCTCGCGCCCCGAACGCACGCACTCCATAGCCACAAAGGGCAGAGTTAGTGAGGTAAAGGAGTGTAACGAGAGTATAAAAAAGCTCTTCCCAATATTTTGAGAAAAAAGAACACCTAGGGCTAAAAAGGCATAAAAGGAAAAAAAATACTTCTTTCCGTCAAAAAAGTTCCATGTGCTGTTCTTATAATCCAAAGCATAATAAGGAATAAGGCAAAGCAAGCAAAGAACGGCAAATAAGTCACGAAAGAAAGGGGCAAAAGAAAAGGTAACCAAGTACAGCAGAAAACAATACTGCATACTTTGGCGGCAATGTGTGGCTTTTATTTCCAGTCCATTCCAACGAAAAGCACTTGATGACGACAAAACAACCTCACTAGAACAAAAGTTCGAAATCACATGACCGCACGCAATGTGGAAAAATACGCCATTTATCCCGAATAATAACGGATAAAACACAAGCCTGTCAAACGCTATCCACTGAAAACACAATTTTGTCGATTCTTAAGCAAACCTTGCAATGTACTCGCTTTTTTTATAGAGTGCTTTCTTACTTAATTCTTTAAAGGACTTTTATGGGACGCTTTTCTGGTTTTGATGAAGTGACTGCCGCTTTATATGTTGACTTTGATAATATTTATACGCGCTTTTTAGAAATGGATCCCGAAGCAGCTCGCGCCTTCGGAACCATGCCACATCGCTGGATAAAATGGCTCGAAGCCCATGCTTTACGTATGATGTACGGTGACGGTGTTCGCCGACGCATTCTCAAACGTGTGTGCTATATTAACCCCCAACGCTACCACGATTTTCGCACTAATTTTATTCGTGCGGCCTTTCGTGTCATTGACTGTCCTCCGCTCACCCAACAAGGGAAAACCAGTACAGATATTCACCTCGTTATGGACTGTATGGATGATCTCTCGCACTCTACACGCTTTGAAGAATTCATTATTCTTTCTGGTGACGCAGATTTTACCCCCTTGCTTATTCGCTTACAAGAACACGCTCGCCGCACCTTAGTGCTTTCTGTGGGTTATTCTTCTCCAGCCTATACAGCGGCCGCCTCTTGGCGCATACGTGAGGACTGGTTTATGCAACAAGCCTTATTGGAAGAAAATTTCCCCGAAAATCCGCAATTTCAAGGGCTTTCCCCTGTGGAAAGCAACGGTAGTAGCAACAGAGACTGGTAATGATTTTAGAAATTGGACTTATTGTGGTGGGCGTACCCTTGGGCTACGCCGTACACACCTATCAACGCGCCGTGCAAAGCACCAACTATGCTCTTTCTGCCATTATTTACGCCTTACTTTTTCTTATAGGGCTCAATCTTGGCAGTAATGAAAAACTCTTAGCACGTATAGGAGAGTTGGGCTTGCAAGGCACTGTCATTGGTATTCTCTCTGCATTAGGCAGTATTTTTGCCGTATGTTTTTTATTGCGCCCTTTTTTAAAAATACAGCAAAAAAATTCTGTTACAGAAGAAAGCACAGCATCTTCTCCTAAGGCTGACTGATTATGAAAGGCAGTTTATACATTCTCCTTTTCTTTGTGTGCGGCATTGTTGTAGGCACTTTTGACCTTATTCCTGCCCAAACAGCAGACACGCTTTTGACTTATGCCCTATATATCATGTTGGTGCTGGCAGGCATGTGTATGGGTTTTGACACAAGAAATTTCCTTATTATACGTAATTTTGGTTTCAAAATTCTCTTACTGCCCATAGGCAGCGTGTTTGGTACAGCCATTGGCGCAGGCGTGGCTTGGGCGGCGCTTATGATTTTACAACAAGAGCTGTCTTTTCGCGACGTCTTAGGCGTAGGGGCAGGCTTTGGCTATTACAGTCTTTCTTCTGTCATGATAGCTAAGATGGGCAATGCCGAACTGGGTTCAGTGGCGCTTATTGCCAACGTGAGCCGAGAATTGCTTACTCTGCTTTTTGCTCCCATTATGGTGCGTTATGCAGGAGGCTTTGCTCCTGTAGCCTCTGGCGGCGCCACCACTATGGATACCTGTATGCCTGTCATTGCGCGCTACGCTGGCGAACAATTTGCCATTATGGGTGTTTTTTCTGGCATGGTTCTGACTATGGCTGTGCCTGTCTTTGTGACAGCTATTTTTGCATGGTAAGAGACACACTGAGGCACTTTATCCAAAAAGTAACGAGAGTTGACAGAAGTTACTAGCTACTGCATACTGATACGGATAATATCTTTATGAAAAGGAAGTGAAATTATGTTACGTATTCTTATGACAGCTCTTCTAACTTTGGGCTTACTCAGCTCTGTAGCTATGGCAGAAACAAAAACATATACCGTTGCCTCTGACGGTACATGGCCTCCTATGGAATATCTTGGCGATGACAAGCAAGTTATGGGATATTCCACCGACTACATCCGCGCCATTGGTAAAGAAATGGGTGTCAACTTTGACGTGCGCAACGTAGCTTGGGACGGTATTTTTGCCGGTGTTGCAGCAGGTAACTACGACATCGTGGCTTCTTCTGTAACCATCACCCCTGAGCGTCAGAAACAATTCCTCTTCACAGATCCTTACTGTGAAATCCGCCAAGCTCTTATTGTTCCTTTAAATTCCGACATCAAAGGTTTGGCTGATTTAAAGGGTAAAAAAGTGGGCGGTCAAATCGGCACCACAGGTATTTTTGTGACACAAAAAGCCAATGTTGGCGCTATCATCAAAGAATATGAAGATTTAGGCCTTGCCGCAGAAGATTTGGCCAACGGCCGTATTGACGCTGTTATGGCTGACGCGCCTGTTTCCAAATACTTTGCCAACAAGCGTCAAGATTATTCCAACAAATTCAAAGTAGTCTACGAAACTCCAGAAGCTGAATACTATGGCTTCACCTTGAAAAAAGGTCAGGACGAGTTGGTAAAAATCTTGAACGAAGGCATCAAGCGCGTAAAAGAAAAAGGCATTGAAAGAGAATTAAAAATTAAATGGATGGGCGCTGAATAAGCCTTATTATAAGACAATACTCTCTCTGGCTTTTATCACTCATATAAAAGCCAGAGAATGAGCATGAGAACTCTATGAACACACCCCCAAAAAACGACAAAGAACGCGGTACGGTTAAAATATTAACCAGTGACGGTGTTTCCATCCCTGACCACAAAGAATGGCGTCTTATTAACGCTTGGTCTATTGCCTTAACAGGCGCTATTTCAGCTTTACTTGCTCTGTGTACCTTTTGGCCAGACCCTTATTTGAATATTATTTCCTTCTTACCAGACGGACTTGTAGTTACTTTTCAGGTAACTTTTTTGTCTATTGCTTGTGCCATCCCTATGGGTTTACTCACAGGTTTAGGACGTATTTCGCACAATCGTTTTATTAATCTTCTGGCATCAACCTATGTGGAAATCATCCGTGGTATTCCGCTCTTAGTACAGATTTTTTATATTTATTTCGCCTTAGCTAAGTTCTTAAACGTGAGCGGGCTTATGTCTGCCGTTATTGCCATTTCTTTCTGTTATGGCGCCTATATGGGTGAAGTTTTCCGCGCCGGTATTCTTGCTATCCCCAAAGGGCAAATGGAAGCCGCGCGTTCGTTAGGTTTCAACCACTTCCAAACCATGTTCAAGGTTATTTTGCCCCAAGCTTGGCGTACTATTCTTCCCCCTGTGGGCAATGAATGTATTGCCATGCTCAAAGACACAGCCCTTGTGTCTGTTATGGCCATGCCCGACCTTATGCAACGTGGACGTGCCTATGCAGCAAAAACCTATTTGTACTTTGAAACATATACGGTTATTGCTCTTGTGTATCTTATTATTACGCTTCTTCTGTCAAAGTGTGTCAGCATCATGGAAGGAAGGTTGAATTATTATGACAAACGTAAATAAAGAAAACATAATCAGCATTCACCATGTATGGAAATATTTTGGCGAGCTTCCAGCCTTACAAGATGTGAGTCTTGATATAAAAAGTGGTGAGCGCGTGGTCATTATTGGGCCTTCTGGCTCAGGAAAATCCACCTTGTTACGCTCCATCAACAGACTTGAAGAAGTTGACCAAGGTTCCATTGTTGTAGACGGGCGCGATATTACCAGCAATACGCATGATATTAACGCCATTCGCCAAGACCTTGGCATGGTTTTTCAGCAATTCAATTTGTTTCCACACAAAACTGTGCTAGAAAATCTCACCATGGCGCCTATCAAGCTGAAAAAAATGCCCAAGCACGATGCTGAAGAAAGAGCCTTAGCCTTACTTAAACGCGTAGGTATCAGCGATAAAGCCAATGTATATCCAGCCTTGCTTTCTGGCGGACAGCAACAGCGCGTTGCCATTGCGCGAGCTTTGGCTATGCAACCAAGCATCATGCTTTTTGACGAACCTACTTCAGCCCTTGACCCCGAAATGGTAGGGGAGGTGCTCGACGTTATGGTAAGCTTGGCAGAAGACGGCATGACCATGGTCTGCGTTACGCACGAAATGGGTTTTGCTCGCACCGTGGCTGACCGTATTATCTTTATGGACCACGGACAAATTGTGGAAAGCGGCACACCTGACCAAATTTTTGAGTCACCCCGCGCTCCACGCTTAAAGCAATTCCTCAATCAAATACTCTAATGGCTCGTATAGCTGTGGCTGTCAGTGGCGGCGCCGATTCTTTGTATGCCCTTATTTCTTTACAGGAACAAGGGCACGAAGTTTTTGCGCTGCACGGGCTTTTCTTGCCTTCTGCCTCAGCAGAAGAAAGCCTCGCCGTCACAGGTTTACGCACTCTGTGCCAAGAACGGAACATTCCCCTACATATAGTAGATTTTCGCGCAGACTTTCGTCAGCATGTGGTTATGCCCTTTGTGCAAGCCTATGCTCAAGGGCACACGCCCAACCCCTGCGCTTTGTGTAATAAAGGCATAAAATTTGGTTTACTTATGGATAAAGCTCTGGCTTTGGGTGCAGAGCTTTTTGCCACAGGGCATTATGCACGCTTACAAGAACATACTTCAGAAGCGCAAAGCCCTTTAGGCAAAGGACAAGATATACGCAAAGACCAAAGTTATTTTTTAGCCTTAGTACCGCGTGAGCGTTTTTCTCAAGTGCTTTTTCCTTTGGCATGTACGCAAAAAACAGCCAACATCCAATATCTTCAAGAGCGTGGTATAAACATTCCCGTAGCTCAAGAAAGCCAAGAAATCTGCTTTATTCCCAACGATGCCTATAGAGAGTTTATCCCTCAGGCTTGCAAAGAATTTCGTATAAAATTGGGCAAATGCGGCCCCATATATATTCGAGAAGATGGGCAGGATATTCTTTTACCCAAAAAATACGGCGGTCAGCATCAAGGGCTTTGGCAATATACCGAAGGTCAGCGTCGCGGTCTTGGTGTGGCGTGGAAAGAACCTTTATATGTCTGTGCCAAGGACAGCGCCCGTAATGCCCTTATTCTTGGCTCTAAAGAAGAAGCCAAGTTGCAAGGCTGTGAAGTACACTTCATTAATTATTTAGTGCCTCATCACCTTTGGACAGAACGTATTTTGGTGCGTGTGCGCTATCGCCAACAAGAAATGCCAGCGCGTATAGAACATAATCAAGATATGATGCGCATTGTTTTTGACGAGCCGCAAGCGCCCACAGCGCCGGGGCAAATTGCCGCTGTCTATGACGAGCAAGGGCATATTTTGGCTGGTGGGCTTATAAAAAACGTTTTTTAGTGCCATATTTTGGTATAATAAGCTCTTTTTTCTCTTTAAAACATTGACAATGTGCCATTTCTACCTACTTTTGTAAGTGAATACCCCTTTTATACAGATGGATAATATATGTTTCCCCTTATTTTTATTGTAGTTTTATCTATTGGTTCCGTATACATCAGTTTACGCCTTATTCCCCGCACCTCTCTACGTGGCTGGAAAAAATTTCTGGCCTACATTCTGTGTTACATCCCACTTATTAACGTTCCTGTTCGTCATATGGTACGCCAGCTCTCGCGCGCTGGTGAAGCTGTTCCGTATTGGCTTGATGTAATGCTCTATATTTCACACATTCTTATAGGCTCACTGTCCGTCGTCGCTATGGTGGTTTTTGCCTATGATGTGTTCCTTATAGGGCGTTGGATATGGCGACGCACACAAAAGAGTTCGGCGAAGCAAGAAAGTGTTACCAGTACAGCCGCACCCAATGCCAGCCGACGCATGTTTTTGCAAAATTCCATAAGCGCGGGTCTTGTGGCGGCAGGTGGCAGTCTTGTGACCTATGGTGTCAGTGAGGCTGTAGGTATGCCAGAAATAAAGCATATTACTGTGCCTGTGCGTAATCTGCCTCAAGAGTTTCACGGCTACACCATTGCTCAGCTTACAGACTTGCACATCAACAAGCCTGTACCGCCCACACGCCTGACAAAAATTGTAGAAAAGATTAATGCATTACAGCCCGATGCCGTGGTTGTCACAGGGGATTTGTCCGATAGCTACCCTGAACAAGTACATGAAGAGATGGAGCCCTTACGCCACCTCAGCAGTAAGGACGGTACTTTTTTTGCCAGTGGAAACCATGAATATTATACCGACATTGACGGTTGGCTTAAGGAAGTGGCGCGTCTTGGTATGACCAATTTACAAAATGAGCATCGTGTCATTGAACGTAACGGCAAACGTTTGCTTATGTGCGGCGTCTCAGACCTTATGAGTGCAAGATATTCTAATCATAAATCTGACCCTGTGCGAGCACAGCGCGGCAGTCGAGAGGGAGATATTAAAGTTTTACTCTCTCATCAGCCACAAAGTATTTATGCCGCCACAAAACTAGGCTATCATTTACAGATTTCTGGACACACCCACGGCGGGCAAATATTCCCTTGGACCTATGTGACAGATTTAGTACAGCCCTATCTTCATGGTCTGTATCAAGTGGAAGACACACAGCTGTATGTCAGCCGTGGTACGGGCTATTGGGGGCCACCCATTCGCATTGGCGCGCCAGCAGAAGTGGCTTTCTTGAAGCTTGTGCCTGCGTAGATATACTTACCCATTTCAAAAAATACTAAGGGCGATGGTTATTCTGACCATCGCCCTAAATTTTTCCCTTATGAGAAAGAAGATAATAACATTACTTTAAAGGTGAAAAGCCTTGCTTAGTAGCCGCTTGCAAGCCGCCCATGCTGTTGGGCACAGTGCCGTAGCCGTTATTTTTCAAAATAAGTGCCGCATCATAGGCGCGTAATCCCGTATTACAAATGAGCACTACAGGGCGATCCTTGGGAACTTCCTGTATACGCTCTTGTATTTCTTCTAAAGGAATAGCGTGCCACTCGCTATGAGCTTCTTCAATGGCGGAGCCAGAGCCTTTGGGACGTGCGTCAATGAAATAGGCTTTATTTTCTGCGCGATTTTCCCAAAGCTTAGCAAAATCTTGCGGATTAAGGGCTTCAAAGCGACCCTCAAGAGCATTTTCTGTGACATTGGCCACCACATTAACTACGTCCATAGCCGACGCCATGGGAGGAGTATAGAGGATTTCCAGATTGGAAATATCTTCTAAGGTGGGCTGTCCTATTTGCAAAGCCGCTGCTACAGCGTCCACGCGAGCTTTTAAAGCATCGGCGGCACTACACGCCCCTTGAATACCGAGTACGCGGCGAGTCTTTTTGTCCACCACAAGCTCTAGGCTCATCATATGTTTTTCGGGATAAAAATGCGCCTTGTCAAATTGCTCTACACTGGCAGAAAAGGCGTCAAAGCCTTCTTTTTGCGCTTGGGCTACGGTTAAACCCGCACCGCAAAAGCTGAGACCAAAGAGCTTTACACCCCAAGAGCCCACATAGCCCTTAAAGTGTGCTACAGGTTCGCCTTCTTGCGCCACATTAGTTCCGATAATACGCCCTTGACGGTTAGCCATAGAACCCAAAGGAATATAGCCCATCTTTCCTGTAATAAGGTTACGCACAGAAACGCAGTCGCCGCCGGCATAAATAGAGGGGTCTGTGGTTTGCATAAACTCGTTCACAGCCACAGCGCCAAAGGCAGTCACATCAAGGCCGGCATCTTTAGCTAGCTGTCCGTTGGGAGTAAAGCCAGCCGCCATAATCACCAATTGCGCTTCGATGGTGCGCTTATTGGTTACAACACGGCACACTTTACCATTTTCCCCTTCAAGGCGCACAAGAGTTTCGTCTGTATACACAGCCACGCCATTGTCTTGGCAATCTTTGGTCGCCATATGCGCAAGGGTGGGGGACAGCGCGGCGGGTAAAATGGTAGGCGCCATTTCTAGTAAAGACACTTCTACGCCCCACATTTCCGCCAAGGATACGGCGCATTCTAAGCCGATAAATCCGCCACCAACTACAACAGCTTGACTAATTTCGCCTTTTTCACAACCTTTACGAATAGCTTCAGCCGCCTCTAAACGCGTGACAGCAAAGACATTGCCAAGGTCTGCTCCTTCAACAGGGAGAGTGCGAGCTGAAGCGCCTGTGGCAAGCACAAGTTTATCATAAGAAAGCGTTTCTTGTGCGCCACTGACAACGTCTTGCACAAGAACGGTTTTGGCGGCTTTATCTATGGAGAGGGCGCGGGTTTGGGTGCGCACATCCACGCCTTTGAGCTCTTTGAAAAATTTAGCATCACGGATAACATGGTATGGAGTGGCGCGTAAGTCATCAAGATTATTTATTTCTCCAGAAAGATAGAAGGGGATACCGCATCCACCATAAGAAATAAAAACATTTTCATCTATAAGTGTCACATTGGCGCTTGGGTTAAGGCGCTTACAACGACAAGCCGCTTTGGGTCCCAACGCGACACCACCAATAACAAGTATATTTTGTCCCATGAGTTTAGTTCCTTACTAACAATCTTTGTGATTTGAAAATGTGAATGCATTCTTTGGCAAGGGAATTATTTCCCGCGCCATTGACGTTTATCCCCTACACGTATGGTGATGCGCTCTCTGTCCATATATTCTAAGAGCGCAATAAGGTATTTACGAGAAATACCGTCCAAAATTTCTTTTAATCCTGCTGGGTCAAGGTCGTCATGGCTTTCAAACCACACACGCACACGCTCGCGAATGGTGGCGATAATAGGCGCGGCATAGTACATACCGTCCTTAACACGCACCAATTCCTTTTCATCGCACAGCATTTTTATGACAGGCGCGGCTTTTTTGGCGTCTATATTCAAGTCATCAAGCACGTCTTTAAGGTTGGGCGGCGTGAATGCGCCTTTGACATGGGCTTCAAGAATACGCGCTTTCACTGTGGCGTCATCACTGCCCAGCTCCACCGTGTGCGAGGCAAGGCGCAACACATCCCCTTCTGCCACCAGCTCCCCACTACGTAGGCAACGTTCAATAACAAGGTGCGCCAGTTTGGGCCTTTGCTTTTGGCAAAGAACACCGCGCGCCATACCTGTTTTAAGAGGGTCACGTTTATGAAAAGCCGCCGCTTGTTCAAGGCATATCTGTATGAGCTTCGTTAAAGCTGTACCGTGAATATAGCGTCTTTCGTCCTTATCAAAGCATGTGACTTTAGCACCAAGGCCCTGTAAAATCTTTTCCAGTTTTTTGGCATTACCGTTAGTCAGCACCATAAGCTCAGCAAAAGAAAGCCCTGTAATATCTGCCAATGCTAATTGGGTCAAAACACGCTCTTCAAGGAATGCAGGCCCTTCAAGGCTTGCCAAACGGCATAAAAGGGCAAGACGCTCATCAAAATACGTATCTTTACGGCGTAAAGGTTGTGGCAATGCGTGCACCAAAACACCACCTGCCACAGTACGCAATGGCGAATAAGCGCGTACAACACAACGGTCGCCGTATAGCCCCACCATAGGCTCATTGAAACGAATTTCCGTCAAGGCACTTTCGCCAGGTTCTAAGCGGTCTCTATCAAAAAAGTACAGACGCGCCGACACTTCGCGAGCGCCGTGGTGAAAATGTATTTCTGTGCGCGCGCGTAAGGCACGCGGAGCAGAAGACAGGCATTGCAATTGCACCATCCAGCGCGTGGAGGGAAAGAGAGTATCAGGGTGGGTCAACACAGAACCGCGTTGCACTTCGCCCACTTCCACATTGAGCACATTGAGGGCGCAGCGTTGCCCAGCTCCAGCTTCTTCAGCGGCATGCCCATGCCATTGAATGCTACGAATCTTGGTTTCTACCCCATCTGGCATAAAGACAGCGTCGTCACCAAGATTTACTTCACCAGCTATAAGCGTGCCTGTGACTACAGTACCGTGCCCCTTCATGGAAAAAATACGATCCACAGGCAAGCGGAAAAGGGTACTTTCACGGGCAGAGGTAAGGGTTTTACTGCAAGCAATAACATGCTCACGTAAAGTGTCTATGCCTTGTTTGGTGAGGGAAGAAACGGGAAAAATGGGCGCGTCCTCTAAAAACGTGCCTTGAAGGAAGGTTTTCACATCTTCTTGCACCAAGCCCAGCCACTCTTCATCTACCATATCAATTTTTGTTAAAGCCACAAAGCCGTGCTTAATGCCAAGCAAGGAGCAGATTTCCACATGCTCGCGTGTTTGAGGCATAACGCCTTCATCGGCGGCAATGATAAGCATGACAAAATCAATACCCGCAGCGCCTGCCACCATATTTTTTACAAAACGTTCGTGCCCCGGCACGTCCACAATGCCCATACGTTCACCGTTGGGCAGTTCAAAGTGGGCAAAACCCAATTCTATGGTGATGCCGCGGCGTTTTTCTTCTTCTAATCTGTCACAATCAATGCCGGTGAGGGCGCGTACAAGGGATGTTTTCCCGTGATCAATATGTCCTGCAGAGCCAAGAACCAATGGCATAAATACTCTCTCCTTGCGTCACGTTTACGCTTTGTATATACAAGGCAATGTGGCAAGGAACGCCGCATAAGTCAATGAGTGTCGAAAACTTTTTTCTCTTTATAAAAGCTTTTGAGGTGCATATGGAAATTCTTCATATTAATACGCAGGCGCGTTGTGAATTGGTGGATATTACCCAAGAAATACAAGAAAAAGTGTACTCCATGCAATCGGGAAAAAGTGGCATTGTGGTGATATATTCGCCGCATACCACATGCGGCTTGACCGTCAATGAAGGGGCTGACCCAGATGTGGCGCGCGATATGATGTCGTATTTTTCACAGCTTGTGCCAGAGCATAATAACTTTCGCCATATGGAAGGCAACAGCGATGCGCATATAAAAACAAGTATCTTTGGCCCTTCGCTGACCCTTATTGTGGAAAATGGACGTGTGCAATTGGGTACATGGCAACATATTTATTTATGCGAAAGCGATGGCCCAAGGCAAAGAAAGCTTTGGTTGCAATTTGTGGGCAGTTAGCAAAAGTATATGTCTGATATAACTTCCGACACTATTCCGTGGATACTCCATATAGATATGGACGCCTTTTATGCTTCTGTGGAGCAAATGGACGATCCCACACTGCGCGGAAAACCCGTGGGCGTGGGCACAGATTGTACGCGTGGGGTCTTGTGCGCCGCTTCTTATGAGGCGCGAAAATTTGGCGTGCGTTCTGCCATGCCCTCACGTATGGCAAAAAAACTCTGTCCTCAGCTTATCTTTGTGCCGGGGCGTATGCGCCGCTATAAAGAAATTTCGCAAAAGGTCATGCATACGCTCAGGCAATTTTCTCCTGTGGTAGAACAAGCCTCCATTGATGAGGCCTATGTGGACGCCACAGGGTTAGAAAAGCTTTTTGGCCCCATTGACAATTTGTGCCAAAAAATACAGGCGGATATATTTGAAATAACAGAAGGGCTTACCTGTTCTGTGGGCGCCGCACCTCAAAAATTTCTGGCAAAAATCGCTTCGGACATACATAAGCCACACGGTATTTTTGTCTTGCATCCGCAGGCAATACCAGACTTTTTACACGCCTTACCTGTGCAAAAAATCCCCGGCGTGGGGAAAAAGTTTTTGGCAGAATTACACAACCTTGGCATACGCCGCGTGGGTGATGTGTATAAATTCCCTGAGGAATTTTGGGAACGCCGCTTCGGTAAATGGGGCGTACAATTGTGGCAACGTGCCCACGGGCATGATTCCAATACAGTCACACCCTATACAGAATCCAAGAGCGAAAGCAGTGAAACCACCTTCCAAGAAGATACGCTGGACCGTGTTTTTTTAGAAAAAAATTTACTGGCACATGCGGAAAGGGTAGGGGCGTCCTTACGTAAGCAAGGGCTTTCAGGGCGAACCATCACGCTTAAAATAAAATTTGCTGATTTCACACAAATAACACGCTCTCGCACCTTGCCGCACAGTACCCAAGGCACACAATGCATTTTTTCTACAGCATGCCAACTACTCGCCGCCTTGCATTTGCCGCAAAAGGTACGCCTTATAGGGCTTGGCGTTTCTGGCTTTCATGGAGGAGCAGAACAAGGGCTTCTCTTTCAAGACTCTACGCAACAAGAACAAAGCAAACAAGACAAGCTAGACAATACCCTAGACGCTTTACGTTCTAAATTTGGGCAAAAAGCCGTCATGCGCGGACGATTGTTTACACCCAAGGAAGAAAAGTCCTAAAGCATTTTCACAATGCCCTTTAAGACCCTTTACACCAAACACCACCAAGCTATGATGGTTTTTTCCTTTTAAACAAGGTGTACTGTCATGCTGTATCGTAGCTTTTTCTTCTGTTTGGCTTTGTTTCTGCCCTTGGCTGTAGGTTTTGGTGCCAGTCAAATTTCTTCACAGAGTTTTCAAATCTATACAAATTTTATCCTTCCGCCCTTGGCGCCGCCAGCCTATGTTTTTGGCCCTGTGTGGACAATACTGTATGCGCTTATGGGATTGGCATCCTACTTTATTTTTCGAGCTAAGGCAGAAAAAGCGCAAAAAATAAAAGCGCTTGCCTTATACGCGGCGCAGCTTGTGGTCAACTTTTTTTGGACATACTTCTTTTTTGTCTTGCAATGGCGTCTTTTCGCCTTTTTCTGGCTTCTTTTCTTGCTAAGCTTACTTTTTTTATGCATGAAAAGCTTCAGAAATATTTCTCCTTGGGCTTTTATACTGCTTATTCCTTACGCTTCTTGGCTATTTTTTGCGGCGTATCTCAATATAAGTTTATACATGCTCAATAAAATATAACATCCCAAAAAGACTTTTTACTCTGTGATGTCTGTGCTTGTTCGCGGTTCAATAGGGTAGCGCTCCTTATGCTTTTCTCCCCAGCAATGCATGGCATACAACACTTCTTTTAATGTATGCCCATACTCAGTTAAGCAATATTCTACGCGTGGGGGCATTTCTGCATAGGCCGTGCGTAAAATAACGCCGTCCTTTTCTAATTCGCGGAGCTGACTTGAGAGCATTCTTTGAGTCACGGCAGGAATTTTCTTTTGTAATTCGCCAAAACGCAGTACACCTCGTTTCATAAGTAAAAAGAGAATAATAGGCTTCCATCGACCACCAATGACGCTTAATGTGGCGCTAACGGGGCAACCTAGAGGATGAAAGAGGCTTTGATTTTCTGGCATGGTGTTTTCCTTTAGTTGTATTTTTGTGCCTTAGTATTATTTTTGTAACTACTTGTTTATTTTCTAAAAAAAGCTTAGCAACAAAACTCATCATTGACAATTATTCTTATTAGGTCTCAAAGAATATAAAATTATACACAATAAATGGAGATACTATGTTATCTAGAAGAAGTTTTTTGAAAAAAACCACATGTATTGCCGCCGCAGGCACATTTGCCTTACAGGCAAGCCCTTTACTTGCCAAAGCCACCACCAATATGACAGCCATGGAGGCTATTTTCACACGTCGCAGTGTACGCGAATACACCGATGAAGACGTAACTCCCAAGCAGATTGAAATGTTGCTTAAAGCCGCCATGCAAGCTCCCAGTGCCGGCAATGACCAGCCTTGGGAATTTTTAGTTATTACTGACAGAGCCAAGCTCAAAGAAGTAACGACCATCAAAAAAGCTGTAGGCATGGCAAAAGATGCGCCATTAGGTATTTTAACATGCTATAACACAGAATTTGAATCACCCAAGCAAAAAGGCTTTAGTGTACAAAGTGTATCTTGTGCCACACAAAATTTGCTTTTAGCAGCCCACGCCATGGGGCTTGGCGGCGTATGGACAAGCGCTTATCCTAATGAGAAATTTGTAGAAGCTTATCGTAAGCTTTTCTCCTTGCCTGAAAATATTGTTCCTGTGGCTTTTGTGGTTATAGGCCATCCTAAAACACAGCCCGAAACCAAGGACGGATTTAAGCCAGAACGCGTACATATGAACGCTTGGTAGAACGTTTTCTTCGTGGGGGAGAGGGCTGGAATGAAAAAAATTCCCTCCCCCACACCGCCCACGCATCGTTTTACTCTCAATTTCCGCAACGCTTTGCGCCCCCTTGGGATTCCTTCCTCAATATTTTTTCAACGAAGTTTCTTGTTTTTTGAAGCTCATCGCACCTAAAAAACGCGTTTTCAGACATTAAAACTATCCTTTCTTGAGAACACCTCCATGCTTTTTATATAAAAACAAATAGTTAGGTATAAATATTGCATAAATTCCCTATCGGAAAAAAATTCCGAATAGGAGGTTATATGAATATTACTGGTTTCTCTACAGGTATGACGGTGCAAGGCGGTCAGTCCTTTGGTACACTGAATACAGACAGTGAAGCACAAGCAGCCGCAAAAGCCGCAGGCGATAATGTGGAAATTTCGGATGAAGCCAAGCAATTATATGCTCAAATGCAACAATCTGGCAAAAAACCAGAAGACATGAGCCCTGAAGAAATGAAAGCCTTTTTAGAGGAGCATCCAGAGGCGGCTGCCATGCAGGCAGAACAAGGCAAAGAGGCACAAGCTGCACCGCCAGAAGGTCAAAAGCCTAGCAGCGGAAAAGGTGGAGGCGGCGGAAAGGGAGGCGGAGAAAGCGCCTCTGCGAGCAGTAGTACCGATAGCACTACAACAGAAACAAGCTTAGAAGCTGAAATTCTGGCTTTAGAGCTACAGATAGAACAAGCCGAAAAGTCTGGCAATTCTGCACAAGTAGAAGCTCTCGAAGCAGAGCTCACAGCCCTTGAGGATGAATTAGACGAGTTGACAGAAGCATAAGCTAAAAAATATAGCCACAAATCATAGATTTGTGGCTATATTTTTTTAATATGTTATCTAAACATTGCCAGAAAATCTCTTTCATATGTATTTCTGGCAATGTTTATCAAA
>CAYJFR010000009.1:0-2225 GCA_964369335.1 uncultured Desulfovibrionaceae bacterium
CGTGGCAAGTCAGGAATATTGCCGTCCATGCTGAACAAGCCTTCGGTGACGATGACTGCACGGCGATGTAGATGACGTTTTTCCTTGAGCAAAGTTTCAAGGGCATCTGCATCATTATGCGTATAGGCAAGGCGTGTGGCACCAGAAAGACGTGCGCCTTGCATAAGTGAATTGTGCGCAAGGTTGTCGTGCAAAATAAGGTCGCGAGAGCCGAATAAAAACCCCAAGGTGGAGACGTTGGTGGCGTGCCCGCTGACGTAGACAATGCTGTCGTCTACTTCATATAAGTCAGCAATGGCTTTTTCAAAGGTACGGTGGTGGGGGCGTTCGCCGCCCACTAAACGGCTTGCACCAGCAGACGTACCAAAAACAGCGGCTGCTTGTGTGACAGCTTCTGTGATTTCTGGATGCCCATTGAGATCAAGATAATCATAGGTTGAGAAGTTTAAATATTCCTCGCCTTCAATGCTTGTGGTAGCTTTTGCAGCACGGTCATGGCAAAGAAATAGAGGGTTACGCATACCCATGGACGCACCCATGGCAACGAGGCGCTCAAAGGAAAGTTTGTTACGCATACGACCGAACCCTTTTGAAGAACATGCGTCTTCTGTAGCGTCTTCGTGCTCAGTGGGCATATGTTCTTCAGTATCGGTGTTCAAATCTTGCTCTTTATCCATGCCATCTCCCCAAAATGAATTTGCAATATGCTAAAATATATAAACAAAAGCGTGGCAGAGTTTCTGTTGCGCTTTTGTGACGTTTTCTCGAATTGTTTCGATTACTACAAAAAGGAAAAGCTTGCAAGGTTTATCCTTGGAGGGCTTTTTTGACAAAGCGCCATAAAACCTTGCACCAGCGTGTATAAAATATGCATGATGCTTTTACAGTTTGGAAGTGAAAAAGTAAAGAAATTTATAGCTAACTAGGTGCTATTTTATACAAAGATACTTTTTCTCTGTGAAAAAAATCATAAAGTCGTATTTTTTATTATGCTGTATGCATGGAGGGATGGAGCTTTGCAAAGATGCCATGTATGAGGCAAAGCTGTGACGTGTAGGGGAGGAGGCTGTCTAGACATTGTCTAAATTTTATTGTAACCTACGGTGTTCATAATAAGCTAGTCTTGTTGTTCTTTTACCTCACTAAAAAACTGGTATATACATGGAAAAAAAACTCTTCTCCTCTTGTTTGTCAGATGTTCAAACACAAAACGAACACAGTCTCAGCCCAGAGAAAAACGCTTTTGATACTGTTTTTGTGGAAAATGGTGTGTATCTTTCGCGTCTGCACCATCAAGGGCAAGATTTTCGCTTAGGTTCTGTGACACCGCGTTTTCGTCATGAACTTTCCAGTTTGGACGCTCATGCTGACGCCGTCGCCTTGGAAGCTTTACACGAAAAAGGTTTGTGGTTGATGCCAGATACAGCAGCGCCTCAGGTGGCAGTCATGTGTGGTGGTGTGGGCTCTGTGTGGCCGGGTATGGGAAGAGCTTTGTACGATACTTTTCCTGCCGCACGCGCTGCTATGGACCGTCTTGCGGCGGTGGCGCCGTGGGATGTACTGGCGCTTATGGATGAAAAAGATATGGAAAAGCTTCAGTATACACGCTGGCAAATGCCTTATCTTTTTTTTGTGGAATACGCACAGGCGTGTTATTTGCAATCCTTGGGCTTTGCGCCGCATATATTGTCAGGGCACAGTCTTGGTGAGCTTATCAGTTTGTGTATTTCAGGCGTGTATACACCTGAAATTGCATGGCAAATATTTGACAGGCGCGCTGTTTATATAGACGGGCTTGAGCGCAATGCCACCGATGGTATGGGCATGATGACAGTGTACGGTTCAGAAGAAAAAGTACGTGCCCTGCTAGAAGAATTTCCAGATTTTTATATTTCCAATCACAATACCCCTACGCAATATATCTTGGGGGGTAAGAAAGATCAGCTTGTTTTAGCGCGTAAGGCTTTACGCAAAGAAAAATGCCCCGCTCTTGTATTGCCCATTAATATGGCTTTTCACCATCCGCATCTACATGTACTGCGTCAAAGTGCTGTGGATGGGCTTATGGGCTTGCCTACAGCATCGCCTACTATCCCTGTATTAAGCAATGTGACGGCGGACATATACCCTCATGATAAAGAGGGTATTGTGGAGCATATCGCTGATTTAGACGAAAAAACAGTACGTTGGGTGGACTGCGTGCGTACCATGTGGGACAAGTATTC
>CAYJFR010000009.1:2235-22916 GCA_964369335.1 uncultured Desulfovibrionaceae bacterium
GCCATTTCGTAGAGTTAGGCTCGGCTGACAATACTTGTGGGCTTGTGAAGGACATTGAGCCTCGCGCTGTGTGCATGCCTGTATCCTTGAAAAATGCTGAAGTGAAAACCATGCGCGCCGCTGTGGCGCATTTGTATGCTTTGGGGCATATTCCTACCAAGGGCTTACATGTTGTGCCTTTGCAGAGTTTTGGCGAACACGAAACTTTGTCCATGACACAAAACCCCCAAGCTCAGGAAAGCGTGACACAGACATCTCCCATAGCAGCGCATATACAAGATGTTTTGCCCATATTAGCAGAGGCGGCAGGCATAGAGCAGAGCCGTCTACTTCCTTCTATGGATATACGGCATGATTTGGCTTTACGTTCCAACCGTTTTCCGGTGGTTTTACACGCCGTAGAACAGCAATTTGGCATACGCTTACGTTTAGAAGATGTGTTGCATGTGGCAACTATTCAAGATTTTGCCGATGTGGTGGCGCGTTTGCGCTCTTTAGATGTGCCAAGTTTGTCTTTAGAGCAAGAAAGTACGCAAGCACAAGAAACGCCGTCTCTCTCTGCGCAATGCTTTCCTCTTGCTTGTGCTTCCTTGAGCGCTCGTTCTATTTTTGAAGGCGAACCTTCTGCATGGCGTACCGTATCTTGGCCTGCCGTTTCTACTCTTGTGCCCAAAGAAGAGCGTTGCCTGCTTATCCTCAATAGTGCGACAGATCCTGTGGTGCACACGACTTTACAAGAGCTTGCCCCCTTGGGGTATACATTTATTTTTGTGGCAAATACGGCATGGCCGCAAGAGGTGCAACAAGCATTATCTTTAACGCTTCCTTCTCAAGAATACAGAGACGCTTTACAAAACTTAGGTGCAATATGTCATGTGGTGCAAAGCCTGCAAGAGCTTGCGGGACGTGCCTTACAAGGCATTGTGCATCTATGTGTTTTGACGGAAACAGCTTCGCAAGAAAACACTATGCATATATCTGAAGATTCTTCAGCCTTAGCCACATGGATGACGCTTTTTGATACGCTTATGAGTGAGGCTTTACGCGTGCAATATGTGTTAGCGCTTATCACAGAAGGAGCACAGCAGATAGGCAAAGAATTTCTTTCCTTACTGACAGCATGGGAAAGTTTTTGTCATAAGCATGAGCTTTTTTGGCGTACTGTACAAATTCCTGCTCTTGTGGAAAAGAACGCGAATACAGGATTGACAGAAGGCATATCCCACTATGAATTAGCACATTTTTTTGCGCGTTGTCTTCTTTGTAAAAGTTCTGCCCATGTGCGTTTTTTCCGTGGGGAACACGCTCAAGGCAGACTTGGAGAAGATATACAGCGTTTTGCGCATCTTTTTCCTATGGAAATACAAGTACAGCCTGCAGCCGCATCTGTTTGCGTGAGTGCGCAACGGAATTTTTCGGTATACACGGAAGAATATTTTTTGAGTCAGAACGCTTTACAGCAGTGTGAACAGCTTTTTAAAGATGTGCGTGTGCCACACGTGGAGATAAAGCACATGCTACGAACCTTATATGATGCGGCGCACATGTCTTTTTCTTGGTTGCAATGTTATGGTGTGGACGCTCTTGTTTTACACCCATATGCAGTAGATGCTGTAAGCTCTGGTCCTGAAGGTGTAACCCAAGAAGGGCTTGTGCATGTACAAAGCGGACCTTGGACGGAAGAAGACGGCTTCTTTACCCAAGGTTGTCAAACTCATATGACTTTACGCGCTTTGTCTGCCAACGGACGCCGTTTGGAACAATGGGACACTGTGATGCAAGGGCAAGTCATGCTTTCATCTCAGGAGTATACACCGCAAACTTTGTGGCAAGAAGAGATGGATTTTGTTTTGAACTATGAAGGTGCTCAAGGCAGGAAAGCGTTTGCAATAGAGTATAGCTTTGAGTATAATTGGGTGTATGAGCTTCTGGAATGTGTACAGCAAGCTGTATTGGCTTTTTGTGATAAGGATGCTGAATGGGTCTTGGAGAGTGTTGCGCATGTGCGGCATGTCTCTGAGGATTTTTTTGTGCACAATGCAAAGGATGGTCATGTTTCTGGTCTGTTGCATTGGCGTGCTGTACCGTGTGAGGCTTCTGCATACATGTTTGATGTTCAGGTAATGTGTGACCGTGGCACATTGCTACTTACTATAGAGAAAATGCAATTTGTAATGAAATAAGAGAAGGAAAGGTTTTATGTATCATGTACATACGGCGTTGATGTCATTCATATCTCGCAAAATATTCCCCTGTGTACTGGTGGTGGCTTTTGCTTTTGTGACGGGGTGTGCCTCGCAAAAAGCGGGCATGCAGGCTCCAGAATTACCGGCGCGCCATTGGCTTGAAGAGTCACCGGGAGTTCCTGTGGAGCAAAAGAGCAAGCTTGATGCTGCTGTGCCCAATTTATATGATGCCAATAAAAGCTTTTCTTTTGATGATTATGTGTTTTTGACCATTCAGCAGTCACCTGTCTTGGTGAACTCTGCTGTGGATATTGAAATTAAGCGTTTGGATTTAACCTCTGCTGTGTGGAAGTATTTACCAGAGCCGCGCATGTCTATTTCGGTTTCTAATAATATAACCGTATTAAACAGAAGCAATCCCGATAATCCTTCTAATTATGGGCATCCGCATTTTGAAATAGGCTTTGTGGCAAACTTCCCCAATCCTGTAGAAACATACTTTAATCACCAAGCGCAAAGGGCTATGGTAAACCTTGCCATTACCACACACCGTAAAGCCATAGGGGAAACCATAGGCGATATTGCTGATATGTATCAGCGTTTGGAAGCACAAAGGAAAATTCTTGCCATTCAAGAGAGTTTAGTGCCGCTAATGAAAAAAGTGACAGCCTATTGGAAACAATTGGAAGCTGTGGATGGCCAGCAAGGTGTGGCGTTGAGTCTTGCCATGCAGCGTGAACGCGAGGCCGCTTTGAAGGTAGAGCGTACTCAGATTGAAAACACCATGTTAAGTACCAAATTAAAAATTTTAGCTGGGGTGGATGTTTCGCATAAGCTTATTATAGACACCAAGGATGCAGATAGTATCATAGCTGATTTTAATGGAACGGCTTTATCTTGGGAAGAGCGTTGGAAAAAAACAGAAGACGAGCTTTTATTACGTGCACAAGTGGAACTTCATGATTCTAACATTATGGTAGCCTGGGCAGAATATATTCCAGATGTCACTTTAAGTATGAATCAAAGTCCGCCTTCTGGACAATATCAGCCTCCCAACGGTACGGACGACACTTTCTTGCATATGTCTTTTAGTTTTCCTCTTATAGATTGGGGACGCAGATATCGCGGTGTGCAAAAGGCGCGTATGGGTAAAGCCAAGGCTTTTCAAGAGCAATCGCACGCGCGTACCGAATACTCTAATATATGGACAGAAACACAGCAAAGTGTACATTTAGCAGAAACTACTATGAAAATTGCAGAAACAACTCTTGAGGTTGCAAAAATGCAGGAAAAAGAAGCGTCCATTAACTTTAAAGAAGGCATTGCTCCCTTCCCAGAATTAGCTAGCAGACAAGAGGCGCTTTTAAACGCACGTATTGCTTTTGTGCAGGCAGAACTTGATTATAAGCTTGCGCAGATTGCTTGGATGACGGTGGCAGGTGTGCTTAAAGAGCGTTATATTGGTTTGCCAGCTGAGGAGATTTTTTAAATGAAAACCGTACATATATCATTGATTAGAGCAAGTTTTTTGCTCTGGTGTCTTTTGGCGGCCACTCCTTTGGGGTATGCCGCCGAAGTATCTCAGAGTACTATTTTAAGCGGAAAAATTGTTAGTACTGTAACCCGTGCCAAAGTTTTACCTTTCAATGCCATTGTGCAAGAGGTGCTTGTAGCTCCTGGGCAAAAAGTGACTACTGATGAAGTGCTGATGAAGTATACTCTTTCAGAAGAAGCAGAACGTGATTTACAAAAAGAATTGCTTCAAGGTGCTGGCACAGAAAATACCAAGGCACAAATTCTTACTTTACGCAGTGAGCTTGCCAACTTGAAAGCACAAAGTAATAAGGCGCGGCAACTTGCTGAAGCTGGTTTAGGATCTAAGCAAGCTTCAGCTCGTAGTGCTAGCGAGGTTAGATTGCTTGAAGAACGTATTGTTTTGATGCAACAAACCTTGAATAAAGAGGAAGAAGCTTTTGCCCAACGCCTTGAAGAATTGAGCTCGCACTTTGGTACACCTGTAAAAGGCACTCATTCCTTACCTAAGGTGCTTATGCTGACCTCTCCTATGGATGGGCATGTGCTTTCTGTAGGGGCGCAGGTGCAAGAGGGCGCTCAGCTTGGTGCTGGCTCTAGACCTATTTTAGTGGGAAAGATGGATCCTATGGGTATCCAAGTACAAGTGTTTGAAGGAGAAATTGGGCGCATAAAAGTAGGTAACAGTGCTACAGTGACCATTCCTTCTTTGGGTGATAAAGTCTTTGAAGCCACTGTATCCAAAATTGCATGGACAAGTAGTAGTATGGATGTGGCGCAGCCTTCATATTTTACTGTAGAGCTGACTATTCCCAATAAAGACCTTGAGCTTAAACCTGGATTCAAGGCTATTGTAGAATTTAGCGGTAAGTAATTTTTTTATTCTAACTAATAAGATATTATAACTATATATGACCTCTGCATGATATTTTGTGCAGAGGTCATATTGTAGAGGACACATGGCAAAATTAAAAAGTATTCCACAGCGTCTTGCATATGTATTGGGCGGGCAGTGGACGCGCGATGTCATGTGGACATTGTTTACTATTATTCTTGCAAGGCACAGTGCAGATATTTTAGGGCAGGTTATGCTTGCTCTTTCCTTTGGCTATATTGTACGCCAAGTGGCAGATGTGGGGCTGAATCACTTTCTTATTTCTTCCTTTGCACGCCGTGAAGCGCGCCCTTTGCAATTACTCGGTGAAATAACATGGCTTAAATTTGCTCTCTTGGGCGTAGCTTTGCTCACCACATGGCTTTTTACAGGCTGGCAAGGCTATAGCTTTGAACTGCGCTTGACGGTTATGGCTATAGCTGGTGGTTTAGGGCTTGAGGCTGTGGTTAATTCCTTTTTTGCTTTATGCCAAGCCAGAGGACGCCAAGATGTGGAAATGCGCATACGTGTTCCATCATCCCTTGTAGGTATTGGTGTAGGCATTACGCTTATTCTTTGTGAGGCTTCTGTGGTCTATATAGCCTTGTTTAAGCCTTTAGAATCCTTACTACTCATGATAATTTCCCTACGCGCTCTTGGGCGAAATCCGCTTAAAAAACTCAGTTTTACGCAATTAAAAAATATTGCATCACAAATGCGCAACGGTATTATTTTTACGGGTATATCCATTTGTGCTATTTTTTATAATAAGCTGAATGTTTTTTTCTTAAAGAAATTTGGCGGTGATGCCGCTGTGGGGGCGTACAGCGTAGCGTGGGAAGTGGTGGATGGCTTATCTATATTGGTATCTTCTGCCTTATTGGGTAAGGTAGTCTATCCCATGCTTGCCAAACTTTGGGACAGCGACCGTGAAGCTTTTCAGCAATTGGCAGGGCAAACAACGCGCACCCTTTGGGCGGCTTGTATGCCCGTTATTTACCTTATTTGTGTGGAAAGTGACCGTATATTGACCTTTGTGTACGGAGACCATTATGCCATAGCCGTCACAGCACAGCGTATTTTAACGCCGTGCATAGCCACAGCTTTTTTGCATAATCTTGCAGCCTATGCTATGATGAGCATGAGAAAATCTAAATTACTTTTTCTTTTTTATGGTTCGGGTTTGGTGGTGAATATTGCCTTATGCGCCTATTTAACAGAAAAAATGCCTTTAGAAGGGGCGGCAATGGCCATAACCTTGACGAAAGTATGGGTTGCCATTTGCACAGTGACCTATTTTCAGTATGCGGCAAAACCCATGCTAGCGCGTCAATGGTTGTACGTGGTGCTTGTGCCTGCTCTTGCCTTTGGGCTATGGTGGGGACTTTCTCCATATACACATAGATTGGTGGCTGAAATAGTTGGTCTTATACCCTTGTTAATCTTGTTTTGGTTTTGGAGACCTCCACCACCCTTTGAAAAAGAGGTGTCATAAGGACACTTAATTTGTTCACACATGGCTAAAGAGAAATAAGGAGCGTGCGTATGCGTGTACTACTTCTTTGTGTTCTACTTGTTTTGTGTTTTTTTGTAACAGCTTGTCAAGAGTCAGAGCTTCAAGACGGAGCAGCAATAACTGTGGTGGATGGCGCAAAAATGAGCGTGGTTTTAGACCCAGATTTTAGCTGGGCAAGTTTTATGCGCTTTTGGCATCGCGGTGCAGATAAAGATGTGTCTTTGGAGCAGGCAAAGCGTGAGGATGGGGGGTACCGTCATGATTACGGGCACGGTGTTTCAGTGTTCATTCCCATGCGTGGCAATTATGTGCTAGGCGCTGTGGTACAATTTGCTTCCATTGCGGGGCATGATAAGGGTGGTAGGCAATTTATATTGCTTATGGAACATGTTATGCGCCTTGGTGGTTTTCAATGGGGTGCTGAACAACGTGAACTCTTGCATGCCTATTATGAAGTCATGGCGCCACAGACAAAAGAGTTTTACTATAAAAACGCGTATTTTATTCGCACTTATGACGCGCCTTCTAAACTTTGGACATTCCGTTTTTACTTTGTACAATCTAGCAATACACTACGCGCTATTCCACAGTTATAAAAAAATATTGTGAGAAAAAAGCACTCTTCTTTGTAAATAAAAAGTTTACAAAGAAGAGTGCTTTAAAAAGTATAAAAGTAAAAAATTATATTTTTTTACCGCGTTTTTTACGGCAGTCACTACATACGCCGTAAAGACACATGGTGTGGCTTGTAAGAGTAAAACCTTGTTTTTCTGCAATGGTTTCTTGAAGTTTTTCAAGTTTTTTATTGAGAATTTCAACAGTTTTACCGCATTTTTCGCATACAAGATGGTCGTGATGTTCTTCGCAAAAAGGCTCATAGCGAATAATGCCGTCACCCAAGTGTACTTCATGGGCAAGACCTGATTCGCACAAAAGCTTCATGGTACGATAAACAGTGGATTGACCTACGGAAGGATCTACATCACGTACAATATCGTAAACTTGTTCTGTTGATAAGTGGCCTGTGGACTCCATAAATACTTCCACAATACGAGCGCGTTGTGCCGTATTTTTGAGACCGCTTTCTGAGACGTAGTTTTGGAATTGCTGTAGGTAATTTTTCATGGTGTAAAACTAGCATACACACCATATGTCGTCAATAGAGTACAGCAATTTTTACTTGGCAAGAAGGTTTTTCCCAAGTAAAAGAAAGGCGAGAGTTTTCTCCTGTATGCAACCCGTTTTTAGACCCGAATATAAGGTCATTTTTTGATGTTGTAACCTGTAACAAGTGAGATTTTCATGAATTTTCTAAAGAGTGTGTTATTTATTGCATGTATGTTTTTGGGTAGTGTGGGTATTGTTACTTCTGCGCATGCTGCAAGCACGGCTGTAAAACTCCAAACATCTATGGGAGATATTGTTATACGTCTTGATGCTGCCAAAGCTCCAGAAACAGTGAAAAACTTTTTGCAATATGTCAGAAGCGGACATTATGACGGAACTGTTTTTCATAGAGTTATAAAGGGTTTTATGATTCAAGGTGGAGGCATGACACCTGATCTTAAGACCAAGCCTACTAATGCACCCATTAAAAACGAAGCTGCCAATGGTTTAGATAATAATGAATATACTATTGCTATGGCGCGCACTTCTAATCCTGATTCCGCCACATCGCAATTTTTTATTAACACAGAAAAGAACGATTTTCTCAACTATAAATCCCCTACACCACAAGGTTGGGGCTATACTGTGTTTGGTAAGGTTATTAAAGGGCAAGATGTGGTTAACAGAATTGAAAGCGTAGCTACAGGAAAGCGTGGTATGTATGATGATGTTCCCACCACTCCTGTTGTTATTGAAAAAGCTGAAGTTATTGAATAAGCTTTTTTTGAAGCCCCAAATTTTGAGGCTTTCAGACTGCTGACAAAGTCCATCTTTTTTACAAAAGATGGACTTTTTTTGTATGTAAACTATTAAAAAATTTTAATTTTAGCGTGTTGTAGTTTTGTATAGTCATTCTTTAAAATATATACGTGAAAAATTTTTATCTTTCAGCCACTTTTTGACGTGCCAACTGCACAGCGGTAAACATTTCACGAGCAAAACGCGCTTCATCAAAGCACAAAGCGTGTTCACGGATTTGCTCAGGCACAAAAGCATCACGCTGCTTTTCAAAAGAGCGCATAACATCACACAGAGCTTCGACACTTTGTTCAGAGAAAAATAGCCCTGTTTTTCCTTGTACAACGGTTTCTGTGGCACCGCCCTTGCCATAAGCAAGCACAGGGCATCCCGTAGCCATAGCCTCTAAGGGAACAATGCCGAAATCTTCTTCTCCAGGGAAGAGCAATGCCGCACAACGCGCATATAAATCGTCTATGATTTCATTATCCATACGCCCACGAAACTCTATAAGGGCAATGCTTTTTTCAACATCATGACCTTGTGAGGACAAGGACTTTGCCACGGTTTGCACAAGATTTTCATAGCGCGTGCGCATCTCTCCACCGCCCACAATAACAAGGCGCTTTTGCAAACGCAAACAAGCCTCAATGGCAATGTCCACCCTTTTATAATCCACCAACTGCCCTACGCATAAGTAAAAATCTTCACGTGTTTTTTCAGACAGGGTAAAACGCTCTACATCTACAGGTGGATGCACCACAAGTGCCTCACGTCGCCAGTGCTTTTGAATGCGTTTGCGTACGGTGTGGGCATTGGCAACAAAAGTATCTACTCTTTGCGCTGAAAGTACATCCCAAAGGCGCAGAAAGCTGAAGATGGGGCGCATGGCAAAACGTATTAAAGGCGAGGCGGCGGCTAAATATTGCGGATAAAAATCCCACAGATAGCGCATAGGGCTGTGACAATAACAAATATGTGTGGCATCAGTGCGCGTCAAAACTCCCTTGGCAGGGCCAGACTCCGAAGAAATAACTAAATCATAGTCGGTAAGGTCTAACTGCTCCAAGGCTATGGGCATAAGGGGCAAATATTTTTGATACTGCTTTTTTGCCCAAGGCAAACGTTGAATAAAGGTGGTTTTGATGGTGTGCGCTTTGAGCGCAGGCGAAAGGTTTTCATGGTCTACCACATGCGTATAAATGTCTGCCTCTGGATACATACGGCAAAGGGCTTCAAGCACTTTTTCCCCGCCACGCATATGCACAAGCCAATAATGCACCAAGGCAACTTTTTTGGGTGCAGGTAAATCTTGTGCTTTTTTTGTGGTGGGCGTTTCTTTTTCGTGACAAGTGGCATCTATGGGCGCTTGAGGAGTAAGCACCACAGAGGCAGAATCTTCACTTTGCCCACTTTCTGTAATTTCCGTAGCTTCTATAGTGTCCGCGTTGGGCTTATAAAATAAATTATCGTTAACCATATTACACCCACTTAGTACAGGATGGCGCCGCACTGTTTTGTACAGCCATACGTAAATCATCCGCAGTGACACAAGCCACGCCCACATGTTCCAAAACAAGCCCAGCGGCGTAGGTGGCTAAAAGACAAGCTTCTAATAAGGGAATACGTGCCGCACGAGCCAAAGCAAGGGTGGCGATGACGGTATCCCCCGCGCCTGTTACGTCAAAAACAGAACGTGCATGCGTGGCAATATTCCACACACTGCCGTCAGCTAAAAACAGCGCCATACCGTCGCTTCCCAAGGTCATAAGAAGCTCACGGCATTGATATTTTTCCATGATAATTCGACCAGCGCACAATACATCTTCGCGTGTTTCTACGGGCATATGCGCCATGGACGCCGCTTCGCTTCTGTTGGGCGTCATCAAGGATGTCTGCGCATATAAAGCCGCGTTTTGCGGTTTAGGGTCCACAAGTATTTCTGGTGCTGGGGAGCAGGTTTGGGAAATTTTTTGTATATGTTGCGTCACATGCTCACTGACTAAGCCCTTGGCGTAGTCAGATAAAATCATCACATCATGTATGGGCAGTAAGGCTTCTAAAGCGTGGCAGAGTTGGGTTTCTTCTTGGGCAGAGTTGGGACGATAATCTTCTTTATCAAAGCGCAACATCTGCTGATTTTGCGCCATAATACGTGTTTTTACAGTGGTACTGCGTTGGGTGTCTTGAAAGATATGCGCTGCAATATATGACTCTTGCAAAAGGCGCATAAGGCTTTGCCCATCCCGACCAGCTCCGCAGACGCCGATAAGTGTGGGCAGCCCCCCTAAAACACGAATATTGCGGGCTACGTTAGCAGCGCCGCCGGGCATATTTTTCTGCTCTTTGACATGTACCACGGGAACAGGAGCTTCGGGAGAAATTCTTTTTGCATCGCCCTGTAAGTACACATCTAGCATGATATCGCCAAGAATGAGTACTTTTTTCCCGTGTAAAAGCGCAATGCTTTCGTACAAAGCATTGCTGTCCATTTGATATGTTTCCATGCTCGCTCCTCGGTTGTTTATGCAAGAAAAACTATACACACAAAGCTTAGAAACACAAAGGCAAAAACTTATGCCACTGTTGTCATTTATGGTCTATCGGTAATGGCAGCCGTTAAAGTAGCTTCTGCCACAAGCTTTCCTTCCACAAAGGCTCTTGCTTCTAGCTTGCAAAGCTGTAATTTCCATTTAGGATTAGAACATTCTAAATCCAATCTGTCTCCAGGGACAACTTGTCTGCGGAATTTTACTTTCTCTAAACCAGTAAAAAGGAAAAGTTTTTTGCTGGTGTCTTCCATATCAGCCACGCCAAGCAAACCGCCCACCTGCGCTAAGGCTTCAAGAATAAGAACGCCGGGCATAATGGGTAATTCAGGAAAATGCCCCTGAAAAAAAGGCTCATTGTAAGTCACATTTTTGTAGGCTTTAATATGCGAACCAGGCACACACTCTACAACTCTGTCTACCAACATAAAAGGGTAGCGATGTGGTAAAATGGACAATATTTTTTGTAAATCCATAGGGGTATTTTGACTCATGACGGCTCCCAAAGTTATTGCCCCCCGCTTTGCCATAAAGACAAGAACAGGGGGCCATATACGCTTTTATACCAGAAACAGTCAGTTGAAAAAAATTAAGAGGCTGACTGTAAAGGCTTTTACTTATTTATCTGTTTTGTGTGCGCCGGCCTTATAAAGCTTATTCACTTCAGCAAGCACATCACTTGTCACATCCATGGTTTTGGCAGCATAAAATACGCCGCCACCAGTGATATCTACTACAAAGTTCAAGCCTTTTGCTTGGGCAACTTCGTAGGCAGCTTTGAAAGTAAGAGTGATGATATCTTGACGGATCTTCATATCATCAGCTTCTACGCTGCGTGAAAACTTATAGTTCTTTTCGTCAAAAGCACGCTTTAATTTTACAAATTCTACTTGCTTAGCTTCGGTAGGCTTTTTCTGTAAAGCTTCACCCTTAGCTTGCAAAGTTTTAGCTTGCGCTTCAATTTCTTTCTTTTCAGCGCCGTATTTAGATTCCATTGTTTTTCTGGCTTCTTTAGCTATGTCGCTTTCAACGCCGATAATCTGCATATCAAAAACACCAATCTTCACCTCAGCGAAAGCTACACTTGCTGTCATTACAGTCAGCATAAGAGCCATCAATAACACTTTACGCATGGAAATCTCCTTTCCAAAATCAGTTAATAAATTATAGCAACCTTAAAATTTGCCTCAAAGTATTTCATAATACCGGCGGCATAATCTCAGATAGTTCAAAAAATACCATACGCCTACGTTTAGTATTTTTTTCGCTGCCACGCCTACAAAAGCTGACAAAACAGCTCAAGCCGACCTTATGCCTTATCTTCAAAAAATACGTACTGCTACGTAGAGGCACAAAGGTTTTTATTTATCCGCAATTTGCTTGCGGTATACGGCAAAATCACATAGCAGATTAGGGTTTTTGCGTCAAGGCAAAATGCTCGTCAGTCTTTTTTTCCAATTCCTTTTTATACGCTATAATGCCTTGTACAATGCCTTGCGCCAAGGCGGTGCGATAGTCCGACCTTTTAAGAAATTGGGCTTCTTTTTTATTGGTGCAATAGCCTATTTCCACCAAAACAGCAGGCATAGATGTGCCAATAAGTACGTGGAAAGGTGCAGAGCGCGTTCCGCCGTCTTTAGTAGAAAAGCCCTGACTACGTACTGTTCTCACAGTGGCTTTTTGTATGGAGCGAGCAAGCCCTATGGATTCTTTTGTACGCACATTTAAGAGCATCTTTGCCACAACATCTTGTAAGTCGCCAAGGGTTTTGTCACTGACGGAGTTTTCCAAGGTAGCTACACGCGAAGCCTCACTGTTTCGTGAAAAATCTAAATAATACGTTTCAAAACCGCTTACAGACGTATTGGTAAAAGCATTCATATGGATGGACACAAAGAGA
Source organism: uncultured Desulfovibrionaceae bacterium (assembly GCA_964369335.1). Lineage (GTDB taxonomy): Bacteria > Desulfobacterota > Desulfovibrionia > Desulfovibrionales > Desulfovibrionaceae > CAYJAD01. Next base: position 14,699 of record CAYJFR010000009.1, read on the forward strand.
TCTGCGCCCACTTCATTGGCGTTTTTAGGCCGTGAGCTGAGGGCTAAGGTAACATCTGTAGTTCTACTGTACACCACATTAAAACCTTGTGCTGTGAGCAGTTTACCCACTCTTTTACCCACATCAAGTACCACATCTCGTTCCACAAGACCATTGTGCATGGTGCCGGGGTCGCGTCCACCGTGCCCTATATCCACATACACAGTACGAACGGACAAGCCCAGTTGCGCTGCCATATCATTATTTTTAGCCTGCTTTACGCGTTGATCCAAATCTTTGGCACTGAGCGCAGGAGGCGTTTCAGGCGCGGGGGCGGGTTTAGGCATAGGGGTTGCCCTAGGCGCTAACTTTGGTGTGACTGTGTGAGATGCCACTAAATTAGGCGCACTCTTGGGCGCTGTGACCTGAGGCTCGGTCGTTTGCGGTGCTACCCTAGGCGATACCTTGGGTGTAGAGGTCGTTTGTGTGCTTACTACAGTTATGGGCTCAGGAATGGCCTTGGGAGGTATGACCTGTGCTGAAACTTGTGGCGTTACAGGTATGGGCGTTGCTTCTGGAACTATTTTTGGCGCAGCATCGTTAGAGGTAAACAAATTAAGCGCCCATTCAAGCACAGTGACTTGAGGTGCAGAGCTTTGCGGTGCCACTCTAGGTGTCACCTTGGGGGCAGTGACGCTTTGTAAACTTGCCACAGTGATGGGTTCAGGGGCGGCTTTGGGCGGCGTGACAACCACTTGAGGCAGTGCTTCATCTTGAGGTTTAGGAACAGACCTAGGTAAAGATTTAGGCGCAGGCATATCTTGTTGAGAAAGCGCCACCAAAGACCCTGGCTGATGTTCTCTTTGCAAGGTTTCTGTTTTGATAGGCTTAGGCGTAGCTTTGGCAAGAGCGCTGGCAGAGGTTTGGGGCTTTGTCATGGGCTCATGTTTAGGCTTGGGCATGGCCGCTAGTATATCGCTTTCTAAAATAGGTCTGGGGGCGTCCTTAGCTGCTACCATGACCATAGATGTGGGCTTATGCGCAGGCATAAGAATAGGCTGAATATCCCCTGTATACGACTCTGTCAAAATGGGGTCAGGGGTGGTTTTGTCAAAAACCGCGTGCGAAATTTTCAACTTGGCAGGAGGCACAGCTTCTATAGGCTCAGGCTTTTGCGCCGTTGCCACAAGAGTTGGCGCTGAAGTTTTTTGTGTGGATGCCGTCCCTTTCGGTGCTTCCACAGGCTTTTTCACCGAGGCCGCCAAAACAGGCCATTGCAAAGGCTCCAGGTCTGGCACAAGGTCAGGCGTAAAAAACAGACGCGGCGGCGTGCGTAAGATTTTTTCAGGCGTGCCAGATTCTTTTTTTACTGTAGGTTCTGCTTGTGCCACCACTTGAGGCTTGTTCTCTTCTTCTTGCTTGGTGCCAGAGTTTGTAACAGGCTTTTGAGTAGCCGAAGCCTTGGGAGGTGTTGGCAGTAAAGCCACAGGCGGCGGTGAAAGAATCACGCTGGAAGGCGGGTCTTGTTGTATATAGGGTATAAGCTCAGGAGCTGTTTTAGCCTGTTGTGAATCCGTGGGCTTTTGGGCAAGCTGAGGAACATGAGGTGAACCTTGTGTCACAGGCAGTATGATAGGCATACTTTCTGCTAAAAGCCTTTTTTCAAAAAGGGGCTTTTTTTCGCTTTCTCCAGCGGCTACAGGTTGCATGGGCTTAGGCATATGCAAGGCTATAACCATTTGCTCGCTCTTTGACCTGCCCACAGCAGTTCTGTCAGCGGCGGGGGCAGCTAAAAGAGGCGCGGAAGAATCCGTAGGCATGGCTACAGGTACAGCCATAGGCGCGCCCACTTGAGAAGCGTTGAGCTTAGGCATGGGAAGCACAAGAGGTTGCACAACAGGTTGTGCAGAAGTTTGGGTATTTTCTTGAGCAAGCTCAGATTTTTCAGCAACAGTCACAGCTTTCGTCTCTTCCTGTGTTTCTAGTGCCACTTCCACAAGCGGCTCTGGCACAGGTAAAGGCGGTAAAGCCCTTTGGGAGGATTCAAAGCCGTACACATTTCTGAGCGTAATATCTTGCGGCACTTGTGGAGCAGTGACTTTGTGTTTTTTGGCCAAAGTAGCCATATTAGGCAAGGGTGGGCGCGGAATCACATAGGCTATGGTGGGCTCAAGTGTAGGCGTAACCACTTGCTCTTTTGGCACGGTAACTGTTGCGGCTTCTTTTTTTGCCTCTTCTTTCTTGGGGTCTGTTTTTTGAGGCGGCGTTTTTTTAGTCTCTGTTTTTTGAGCAGAGGCTTGGACAGTTTCTTTTTTTACTTCCGTTTTTTGCGGAGGTACTTTTTTAGCTTCGGTCTTCTGCTTTGAAAGCTTTTCTTGTAAGGAAGCTTCTAATTTTTTGGCAGCAGAAAGCATATCCCCTTTGGGATACTTTGTGCGCAAGTGCTGTAAAAGCTTTAAAGCTTCTGACTTCTTCTTTTGCTGTAAAGCCATAATACGCGCGGCGGCATACAAGGCGTCGTCGGCTAAAATGCTTTGTGAAAATTCATTGGCAAGTTTTTTATACAGGTCAACAGCAATGATAAAGTCTTCTGCAGACGTTTCTTTTTCTGCCACATATTGCATGACCTCTGCCGCGCGCATAAGCGCCGCGGGGCGATTGGGCCAATGGGGGGCGTCGGTGTATATGTCGTAAAAATCTTGTGACAATTCCAGCCAATCGTCACGGTCAATGCCAGACTTTTTTTTCCACGCGGCAAATTCCGCTTTGGCTTCGTCGTACTTTGCCTTCACAACAGAATTGCTTGTGGTGTTTTTTGCTACTGGCGCAGACTTTGTCACAGGGCGAGGTGTAGTTTTATGGTCTGGATTGTAAAAAGCTATAACCATACCAAGCAAGACAGCAACAAAAATACAGGCTGGAAGAAGCCTACGCAAGGTACTAGGTGGCGCAACTTCCTCTACTACAGGAGGTTCCACCACAGGTTCCGGCTTGGGTGCCGGCTTTTTTCTTGCAATGCGTGCTGCCATACTCTTTAATCCATACCGTAAAAAGACATTTTTCTCAGAAAAGGGGATTATTGACAATTTACCCTAAAAAATCAATGTCTATTATGAGGCAGTGCGCATATGAAATATATATTTCTCATAGTAAAAGACTTTTTTCCCATTTTTTACCCATAATACGCTACACAAAAGACGTTCTTTCTTTATACTCAAGTTTATTTTCGCCAATAAGCGGGGTCAAAGGCTTGCTATTTGTAGAAAGCTGACTTATCTTGTATGCGTTAATTTATACATTTTGCCCTAGGGCATATTTCTTGGAGGCTATCATGCAATTTACTAGCACAGCAACACGGTCAGAGGTGACCATTGCTTCATTATTTATGCGTCAAGTGTACCAATGGATGACCGTTGGTCTTGCGCTTACGGCTGTCACAGCGTGGTTTGTGGCTGGCTCTGAAAGCATCCGAACCGCTATTTTCAGCAGCTCTTTTATTCTTATTGCTTTGGTTGTTGCACAAATAGGATTGGTTATTGCTATTTCTGCAGCCATTCAAAAAATGTCTGCTTTCACTGCCACAGCGCTCTTTTTACTGTATTCTGCTCTCACAGGTGTCACTCTTTCTAGTGTATTCATTGTGTACCCTATGGGTTCCATTGTAAACGCTTTTGTGGTCACTTCTGGCACCTTCCTTGCCATGAGCGTTTACGGGTGGGTGACCAAGCGTGACCTGACAGCTATGGGCTCTTTCCTTATGATGGGTCTTTTTGGTCTGCTTATCGCTATGGTGGTTAATATCTTTTTACAAAGCTCTATGATGGACTTTGTTATTAGTGGTGTTGGCGTACTTATTTTCACAGGCCTTACAGCTTATGACACGCAAAAAATTAAAGAATTTGGCGCCAATGCACCTTTAAACGACGCTACAGCCGTTCGCCGTGGTGTTATCTTGGGTGCACTCACCTTATACCTTGATTTTATTAACCTCTTCCTTATGATGTTGCGCTTTATGAGCGGCAACAGAGACTAAGTTCATTAGTAAAAACAGAGGCGCTTAGGGACTTTTTGTAACATAAAAATAACCCACGCTTACATTGACAAAAATCCAAATGGCATAAGCTTTTGTATATGCCGTTTGGATTTTTTCTTTGTTTTAGGGATTGTCTCTAAACCACAACAAAAAATATATATTACTATGCATAAGGTGTTATTATGAGCGAAAAAATAACCTGTAAATGCGGAAAAGAAAAATGCAAAAAAGAAAAATGCAAAAAGTACAGGAAGGCTTTGGAGCAACTTCAAAAGCCAAAAAAGAAAAAAAAGTAACATCAGAAAAAAAAGAGAAAAGCACCCTTGCGCCACAGCCAGAAATGCTGGTGGAGCTTTTGGAGTCTGGGCAAAAGCCCTTGCGTATTGACCAAGTTTTACGCTTTTTAGATATTCAAAGACGCCAAAAACGCTATGTGGAAGAAATGTTGCATCAGCTGGCAGACCAAGGGCGTATTACGCGTATGCACGGTGGGCAGTGGATAGCTAATGGGCAATTACGTACCTATAGAGGCGTTTACAGTGTACAGCGCTCTGGCGTGGGCTTTGTAGATATGGCAGTGCGTGAAGGCTCTGATAATACAAGAAATCAAGGCAAAAATGCGCCTATTTCCATTTTTATTCATCCCTCGCAAGCCCAAGATGCATGGCACGGCGATACTGTGCGTGTGGTTATGTTGCCAGGGCGTGGCTCCAAGGAAAAACCTGAGGGGCGTATTGTGGATGTGCTGGAGCGCAAAGCCCAAGAGCTGATGGTGCGTGTCACCTTAGAGCGACACGACGCCCATGAGCACAGACGCGGCAGTAAAAAACAGCAACGCAGTCGTCAAGGCACAGATGCCAGCCCCGACGCGCCTTTTCTCTTTTGTAAACCTTGTGACGTGCGCTTTCCCTTTACCTTTCGCTTAGAAAAAGAGCTTATTCCTGAGCATATTCGCCCTGAGCTTTTACCCAATACTTTACTTTTAGTGCGTCCTGTTAAGCAAATAGCTTCTGACCTTTGGACAGCAGAGGCTATATCTGCCCACGGACGAGAAGACAATGTGGCGGTACAAGAAGCCTTGGTCAAGCTCAATCACGGCGCGCCGGCAGAATTTCCCCCTGCCGCTTTGGCTGAGGCGCAAGCTCTTCCTCAAGCACCGCGCCCAGAGGATTATGAAAATCGTGAAGATGTGCGTCACCTGCCTTTTGTGACCATTGACGGCGAAACAGCCAAAGACTTTGACGATGCTATCTATGTGCAAGCGCAAAGTAATGGAGGATGGAAGCTTTATGTGGGCATTGCCGACGTGACTCACTATGTGCGCGACAAATCTGCTTTGGATAAAGAAGCGCGTATACGCGGTAATTCTTGGTATTTTCCGCGCTCAGTGGAGCCCATGTTGCCTAAGGCTTTGTCCAACGGTTTATGCTCGCTCAATCCTCATGTGGATAGGCTTGTTATGTTGGCTGAAATGGATTTTGACAAAGCTGGCGCTTTACACAAAAGCCGTTTTGCTACTGCGGTGCTGTGTTCACACGCGCGGCTTACCTATACGCAAGTGAATGCTTTAGTATTGGAAAAAGACCCAGAAGCGCGGGCGCAGTTCTTAGAAAAAGAACACGGAGCTACATTGCTTCCTATGCTTGAAGACGCTGAGCGCTTTGCCCGCGTTTTGGCACAAAAGCGTGTCTTGCGTGGTACTTTAGATTTTCATATGCCAGAGCCAGAATATCACTTTGATGAGCTTGGACGCATTGAAGATATTACTCGTAAAGAACAACACTTTGCCCATCAGATTATTGAAGAGTGCATGATTGCCGCCAATGAAGCAGTGGCAGAATTTCTTGAAGAGAAAAATATTCCTGTGCTGTATCGCGTGCATCCAGAACCAGAAAGCTTACGCCTTGAAGGTCTATTCAAAACCCTTGCTTCCACCTCTTTGGCGCAATCTTTGCCCGCGCGTCCCTCCGCCAAAGATTTACAAGGCATTTTACACGCCGCCAAGGACAGCCCGCAAGAGTTTCTTGTGGGACGTTTGGCTTTGCGTACTATGCCTCAAGCGCGTTATCTTCCTGAAAATGACGGACACTTTGGGCTTGCTTCTTCGTGCTATTGTCACTTTACCTCGCCCATCCGCCGTTATGCCGACGTGGTGGTACACCGTGCATTAAAGTACGCTCTTGATTTAGGAGAAGATCCTATCCCCGCTGCGCACAAACTTCTTGCTCTGGCAGAAGGTTTGAACCAGTCAGAGCGCGCCGCTATGGAAGCAGAGCGCGAAATGGCACGTCGTTTGGCTGTGCTTATGCTACATGGGCAAGAAGGGCAAAAGTTTCAAGGCACTGTGGCAGGCGTTTCTGACTTTGGGCTTTTTGTGGAGTTGGATTCTATGCCTGTGGAGGGCATGATTCGTATTTCTGAGCTTGGCGACGATTTCTTTGAGTATGATGCAGAAAAGCAAGAACTCATTGGTGTTATGAGTGGCACACGTTTTGCCCTTGGTCAGAGAATGTATGTGCGCCTTATAGAGGTGAATCTTGGGCGTTTGGAAATCACTTTTACTCTTTTGGAAGCTGAGGAGCTTGCCCCTGCCGAACCTGCATTGAAAAAAGGCAGAAAAGGAATAAAGCATATGCCGCAAAGACGCAGTGCTTCTGGCAAGAGAAGTGCTGGCGGACGATCTTCTCGTGCAGAACGTCCCACCTCACAGCAAAAACGCAAACAGCCTTCCTATTTACGAAAGAAAAAACGGTAGTATTTTATGGAAAATTATCTTCTTTTTAAAGAGCATATATTGTATACAGTAAAGCCTCTTTACACAAAAACTGACCATTAAACATATTTTAACAAAAGGGCGTAAGCCCTTTTTTTTGTGTCTAAAAAAGGAAAATACAAGATGTATTTTTAGAAAAGCACACTTTATATTCACTATAGTGCTCCTCTCATTATGTTAGCGTTTTATTAACATAATGATAACAAAATTTGCCTTTACCTCTGCTTGGTATTTATATAGTTGAACTTTGAAATGAAAGTTGATTTCAATTTTGTGAAAATACTGTTGTAGCTCGTATCTTGGGCTACATCTCCTTACTCGTCCAAGAGCATTTGAATTACAAATACAAAAAAGAGGTAGCAATGAAAACAAAGACCTTATCCTTTATTTTAGCGAGCACCATTACCATATGCGTCGCCTTAGCCGGAGTGGGGCTTGTGGCTGCCTCTATGTATGAAACGGTTGTTATACAAGTGAGCAATGCTCAGGGCGAAAAGATAGACGCTGAGTTTCTCCTCTCTCCTAAAAAAATTGCCTGTCTCAATTATGATTCTATAGATATTTTAGACAAGCTAGGTATGGGTGACCGTATTGTGGGTATGATAAAGGGTGAAACCACTCCGAAGCATTTACAAAAATACAGCGATGACCCAAGCATTGTAGACCTTGGTGATATGAAAAATCCCAATATGCAAGCTTTAGCAGAACTCAAGCCTCATGTTATTCTTGCCAGCGGTCGCACAGCCAAGTTTTATGATGAATTTGTCAAGATTGCTCCCACTATGGTGGTAGCAGTGGACAGTAAAGACGGCTTTTTTAAGGGTGCTAGAGAGATTGCCATTAAGCACGGTATTCTTATGGGTAAAGAAAAAGATATTCAAAAAAGCCTTGCTAGCATTGAGCAAAGAATGGAAAGAGTCCGTAAAAAGACCGACGGTAGAAGCGCCATTCAAGCTATTTTTGTGGGCGAAGAGCTTCATATATTGGGTGGTAAACCTGCCGAAGGTCAAAAAAGTGCCAGAGTGCTTATAGCTGATCTTGGATTTGACAATATGGCAGAAGACTTTGACCGTTCCAATAAAGAAATAACCTCCTATGACTATATTTTAGAAAAAAATCCTGAATTTATTTTCGTATTAGATAAAAATACTGCCATAAACAGCGAAGCTGCCAAAGCCAAAGACGTGTTGCCTAAGCAAGAGAAATTGATTCAAACCACGGCTTTCAAAGAAAGTAAGCTTATTTTCCTAAGCCCTGAAAGCACATGGTATCTTAACAGCGGCGGACTCACTGCCTTGGAAACTATGATTAATAATTTTACAGCTCTGCCCAAGAAAACAGCTCCTGCAGAAGGCGAGGCAGAAGCTGATGCTAAGGCTGGTGCAGGTGCCAATGGTGCAGGTGCCAATGGTGCGAGTGCCAATGGTACAGGT
>CAYJFR010000010.1:0-17787 GCA_964369335.1 uncultured Desulfovibrionaceae bacterium
CCTATCCTCAAACAAAGCAAAGTTCTTTAAAAGACATTAACTTTTCCATTGAACGAGGACAAATGATAGGCTTTGTAGGAGTTTCTGGTGCAGGTAAGAGTACCCTTATTGCTCTTTTAACAGGTCTTTTAAATCCTAGCACAGGGCATATTTCAGTAGATGGTAACAAAGTAAGTACAGGGCCTGGCTACCTAAAGGTAGGCTATGTTTCTCAAAGTCCTTACCTTATGGATGCAAGTCTTGCTGTCAACGTAGCATTTTCTCAATTTGATACCCAGCCTGATGAAGAACGTGTACGCCAATGTTGCCAAGCAGCCGCCATGGACTTTTTAGAAGACTTACCACAAGGCATCAATACCATACTCGGAGAACGCGGCGTGCGCTTATCAGGCGGACAAATCCAGCGCGTAGCCATTGCTCGCGCTTTATATAGTAATCCTGATATCTTAATTTTTGATGAAGCAACCAGTGCTCTTGACGGCGCTGCTGAAGCGGCCATCCAAAAAACTATTCTCTCCTTGCATAAAGATATGACTATTGTGATGATTGCCCACCGCCTTTCTACCGTAGAAGATTGCGATACTATACATTGGCTTAAAGATGGAACTATTTACCGCTCTGGCTCTGCTAAATCTATTTTGTCTGATTATGAAGCGTTCTTAAAACAAAACTCAGAGAACTTAGGAGCTGCTTCGTAAAATTAAGCTCAAAAAAATAGTACTATTGCGAATATTTTGTCATTTTTTCAATAATTTTTTACCCTATGAATGTTAGAAAAAACTAATAAAGGTAAACAGATTTAAATACCAACCAACATATCTAATTGTTTACTAATATTACTAATATGAAATAATTTAGCTCGCTCATGAGCATGTAATGCCATATTGGAAAGAAGACTATCATCAAGCATAAGGGTATTTAGAGCATCTACCATGCAATCTAAACCATTAATATCACAAATAAAACCAGTTTGTGCTTCTTCAACTAAAAATGAAGACCCAACAGTTCTTGTTGCAACAACAGGTAGACCACAAGACATAGCTTCTAAAGTTACTAAACCAAAGCTTTCTGCTCTAGAAGATGAAACAAAAATTTTAGCATGCTTAAAGACACTAATAATATCTTTAGCGGGAGGTAATATAAATATATTATCTGCAAACTTGTTTGAAAGGGCTTCTTCTTTAAGCATGGCAATTTCTTTTTCACCACCTGAACAATGAATATGAAGCTTCCAATTTAATTTTTTTGCTAATGATTTTTCAAATATTTTTAATAAAAATTCAAAATTTTTTATAAAACAAACACGGCCAGCGCTAATAATAATATTCTCCTTATTAGGCTCTAAATCTTGTATTGATGATAGCACATTTGGTATAAAAACTGATTTACTTTCGCAAATTTTTCTTAAATAAATTTCTTGATCGTAAGAATTAACACAATGTATCACATCAGCTTTTTTATATTCTGATAATATCTTTAATTGCAACTCTCTACTATGTTTTTCGAACCCTTTATGCTCTTGTGCAATTACCTTACAATTTCTTAATTTTAAAAACCTAGCTACAAAAAAGTATGATGGAATAGTACAAAAAATAATTTTATCTTTTTGCTTCAATAAAAATAAAATTAATTTTAAATCAGTATACAACGTGAATCCCTCATATAAGCTTTCATCTTTGTGCATAAGAAGACTTTTAAATCTAGACAAAATTCTTCTAAATAATCCTCTCTTTGTTGACTCCATAGATTCTTGTAAAAAAAATAGTTTAATATTTTTATTAAGCGAAAAAAAAGGTTTTTCAGACGTTTTATGGGCACTTAAAATTTCTACATCACATTTATCTATATAATAATTTGCTAAAGTAGAAATATGACGAACAGTCCCTCCAACCCCATAAGTATTATAAGCTAAAAATAATATTTTTTTCATATACATCCTCAAAAGTATAAAATATTGAAATGCTCCTTTTGTATCACAGCAATATTGGTGGAGCTTTACAAACAAAGAGTCAACTATAACTACCTCTGAATCAACATTTATTGAAAATAATTTGAAGTATTACATTCCATATTTCGAGCTTTCCCATTCGAAATGTCATTTATGAGCGATTTTCCACAGTCCAAGCTCAACGGACAAATTCCGCCACGACGTACCAGTTTTCAGTATTCATAAAATACCATTAAACATCAAATGGTCGTCTTTTCACTTTCACCCCCTAGTTTCTGTGCTCTTTTTTATCACAAATGACGCTATGATTGCTCATTTTTTATTTTATAGTCATGTCTGCTCGTAACTATTGGATAACACAATAAGGTTTTTTTTATCAATTGACAAGTACAGTAGATTTACGGTAATAGGCAACATGAAAAAGTGAGAAACTACTATAAAAACGCTATGTCAGGAGTTTAAATCCTCATGCTTTCTCAGCCAGACGTCACCATCATCATTCCAGCATACAATCTTGAAAAATACATTGGTGCAACTCTTGAATCTGTATTATTACAAAAAGATATTTCTTTAGAAGTGCTCGTGATAGATGATAATTCTACAGATAAAACTACAGATATAGTTAACTGTTATGCTACACAGTTCCCTTTCATTAAACTCATGACTAATGAAAACAGCAAAGGGGTTGGTGGCGCACGAAACACTGCTTTAAAACATATGCAAGGCAAAATGTGCTTTTTCTTAGACGGCGATGACTTGCTTTTCCCTCAGGCCTTAGCCCCACTTATCACGTACATGCGCCAAAACAACACACCCGTTGTACGAGGCATGATGACACATCTTTGCCATCAACGTTGGCTTTATATTGCCCCTTCACCGTCATCCCCTCCTGAGGGAGAATATCCATCTGCAGGTTTCACACAATACCTTTATGATGCACAATTTATAAAAAAGCATAATTGTTTCTTCCCTGAAGACTGCAGCAAGGGAGAGGATCTCGTTTTTTTTTGCCAAATATTTTGCAAAATTACAAGCATCCCATACATACATCACTACATGTATTTGTATAGGATAAACCATAAGAAAAATACCCCCTCTGCCAAGCATGCTCTCTCATACATCCAACATTTTGTATATATACAACAATTTTTAAAAAAAGCGCATAAAGAAGAATTTTTACTATCCTACATGCGCATTCACTTTTATTCCTTTTGGCTTCTTTACGCCTATAATGCATCACAAATAGATTCAAAAACATTGCACGAATACCTATATATCTGCGCAACATTACTTTCAGAGCAAGAAGAATTACTCACTCCCCTTCTTGCTCCCCAACTTAAAGAACAATCTCAGCTTTTTTGGCAAGCTTGTAAAAAACACGATACACACACTATGCTTACTGCCATACAAAACACAGGATTATTACGCCCGAGCGATTCCTACATAGGCATAAAAGAAGAACAGCTTACAAAGAATTGGAAATGGTATCGACTCTTGCACAGAATAAAAAACACCCTTGCAACCCCCATAAGCATAAAATATATGTGGTATGCCCACATGTTAGCACAAAAAGCAAAAAAGCGCCTAAAAAAATAGCAGCGTTTTACAAATATTTTCTAGGTCTGCTACACGGATAAGGAATACAACATGTTAAAAAATAAAAATTTTATAGTATTTTCTGACGATTGGGGACGCCACCCTTTCAGTTGTCAGCATATTATGGAGCATTTTCTTCCACACAATAAGCTTCTTTGGGTTAACACCATAGGCATGCGTACGCCTGAACTTACTCTTTATGATATAAAGCGCGCCTTTGGAAAAATCCAATCTTGGATGCAAAAGCCCAAGCAACAAGGCAATGATGACACATTGCATCCCAATTTACGCATTATATCCCCTTTTATGATTCCCTATAATATTTATACACCTGTACGAAAATTTAATGCAAAAAATGTTGTACAAGCTGTACTCAAAGCAGCGCAAGACTGGGGCTTCACAGACCCTATCTTACTCACAACACAACCCCTTGCCGCTGACTATATTGGTCATTTAGGCGAAAAACTTGTAGCGTATTATTGTGTAGATGACTTTGTTCATTGGCCTGGCATGAATCAGCCTGAACTTGTGCAAAGCCTTGAAGACGACTTGCTACAAAAATCTGACCTTGTTTTTACAGTATCTGACGCTCTTTGCGCTTCGCGTACCAATGGAAAAAAACCCAGCCATCTTTTAACGCATGGTGTAGATATGGCCCACTTTGCCAAAGCCTCCACACCGCAAACACGCCCTCAAGAAATGCAACATATTTCTGCTCCCATCATAGGTTTTTACGGACTTATTGACCACCGCTTTGATATAGAGCTTGTAAAAGAAATCCTTACATGCAAACCTCATTGGCATATTGTCTGTGTGGGCAATACGGTTATTGATCTTGATCCTCTCAAACCCTTTGTAAATTTCCATTGGATTGGCGCCGTATCTTACGAAGCTCTTCCTACTTATGCGGCACATTTTGACGTAGCCTTTATTCCTTATGTAATAAATGAACACACACATACTATAAATCCCCTAAAATTGCGCGAATATATTGCTACAGGAAAAGCTATTGTCACAACGCCTATGCGTGAAGCCTATCGCTTTGAAAATATCATACACATTGCTGAAAAAGGTAAGGATTTTATCGCTTCCATTGAACACGCTTTAAAACATCCCATAGATACCGCAGCACGCGCACAAAGTCTGCATGGAGAATCTTGGGAGGATAAGGCACACTTAGTGAGCACATGGATCGAAGAAAAGTTGCACAACACAACTGCACATAAGGAAGAACAGCATGTCTAAACCCCATATACTTATTGCTATGGCCTCAGATATTTTAGGCGGCCCCGGTAAAGGCTTAGAGCAGTTTTTACGCTATGGCGGACTTGAAGTTTGCCAGCCACTTATTTTAGACTACCACATACAAAACACTGATAACAATACAGAATTTTATAGAATCATACAAAACACAGGGGCAAGTATAGCTCCTATATACCAAAAACGTTTGCTTGATTGGGATCTTGTTACACAAGGGCTACACCTTATTCAAAAACATAATATCCAAATTTTACAGTCACACGGATATAAAAGCCATTTACTCTGTTATCTGCTACATCGTAAAACTAAATTGCCTTGGATAAGCGTTGTAGAAGGATGGACACGCGAAAATGTAAAAGTTCATTGTTATAATGCTCTTGAGCATATACTCATACACGGTGCTACAGAAATTGTGGCAGTATCAGAATCTTTACGTTCGCGCTTACTGCCTCTTGCGCGCAAGCGTTGTAAGGTTATCCCCAATGCCATATCTGTGGATGAACTCAAAGTCACCATAAACCGACAAGATATGCGCCAAAAGCTGAACATTGCACAAGACGCTCTTGTGTTTGGAACCTTAGGACGCCTCAGCCCAGAAAAAAACCTTGAACTTTTTTTGCGTGCCTTTACCGAGGTCAAAAAAATTTACCCCACAGCGCACGCACTAATAGCTGGTGATGGGCAAGAAAGACAAAAACTCGAAAATCTTGCACAAGAGCTTTGCATTGACAGTGCCTGTTCTTTTGTGGGACATATTTCAGATACAGCAAACTATTATAATGTCATTGACATACAGGTAATGCCCTCTCTCACCGAAGGTATGCCTTATGCAGCCTTAGAAGGCATGTGTATGCAGCTTCCCCTTGTGGCAAGCAGTGTGGGCGGTATCCCTGAAGTGGTGGAAGACAATATAACCGGCTTACTCTTTCCTACTGAGGATCTCACAGCTTTTACCAAGGCATTACTCACTCTTGCTGATGCCCCTGAAACTCGCCAACGTATGGGGCAAGCTGGTAAAGAACGCATAAACAACTTTTTTAGTCCACACGCCCGAACGCAACAATTTTTAAATCTGTATAATAATGTCCTAACTTAATAAATTAACAAACTAAAGCACATCATTAAAAAAAGTAAAACAAAAGAGCATATTATGATAGCTAAATGCGTACGTTTTTTATTTCTTTGCTCAGGATTTTTTGCCAATCTGTGGTGGAAGCTCAACCACAAAAAACATCATGAAGTGTGTAAAAACGCTCTCTCCCCCAAAAAAACTGTGGTTTTACAATTCGTTGTTGTTCCTGAAATGGGCGGTGCCGAACGGCTGGCTATTTCCATTCTTGAAAAAGAAAAAGAATATTTTTCGGGTGTGGTGGGAGCCATGTATGGTGAATCAGGCGATCTTGCAACCCTTGCTGAATCCTTGCATATTCCTACCTTCAACCTGCAAGCAGAGTCGTGCGGACGTATACAAACCATCTGGCGCTTATACAAGATGTTACGTCAATACAATGTGGATATAGTGCATACTCATGCCGCTTATTTACTCAACTTTGCCGTTCCTGCCGCAAAGCTCGCAGGAATCCCAGTGGTATTCACCGAACATTCCGTCTTTGACTTACAAGAGATGGCGCCATTGCGTCGCACCATAAAATGGACAGCACCCTTTTTAGACGGTATTTCTTGCATTAGTCAGCCTATCGCAGATTATTTACATACTAACGTAGGTCTTGACGCACATCATATACATATCATTGAAAACGGCATAGATACTGAACAATTTGCACCTAAAAATGCCACCAATGCGGCCGCAGAGCTTCCTTGGAAAGAAAGCATAGATCCACAAACTCAAAAGCCACTTTTTATTTTTGGCACAGTAGCTAGACTTTGCATGGAAAAAGACCATCCTACCATGCTACATGCCTTTGCTCGCGTTCATAAAAACTACCCAGAAACTCGACTACTTATGGTAGGAGACGGCGCAGAGCGCCAAAAAACACAAGCTCTCATCGATGAGCTTCATTTGACGGATTTTGTGCATATCACGGGAAAAAGCCTTGATATTGCCCAAAAATTACGCAGTTTGGATATTTTTGTTATGTCTTCGGAACATGAAGGTCTTCCTATGGCAATACTGGAAGCTATGGCATGTAACATTCCCGTCATAAGCACCAACGCTGGCAATATAGCAGCGCTTAATGACACAGGAGAACATCTTTTGCTTGTACCCATAAAAAACCCTGAGGCTCTCGCTCAAGCCATGGAAAAAATGTATACAAACGAAGACTTGCGCAAAAATTTTGCAGACAAAGCACATACATTTATAGTACAGAGCAAGTCAGCACAAACCATGGCAGACTCGTACTATACTGTATTTAAAAATGCAGGACTCACTGCATAACTCTCTTTTATTAGGAATCTTTTATGACTATTACTGACACTCTCAAAAAGTCCTCTTGGGCTTGGGCTCTTATTATTATAGCTTTTATTGCCATCTACTTTCCCATTGTACCTAGCATGATTGAAGATTGGGACGCAGACCCTAACTCTTCACACGGCTTTCTTATTCCTTTTATTGCGGCATGGTTTGCCTATAAAGCATGGCCAGAAATAAAAGAAATGCCTGTACAAACCTCGTTATTAGGCTTGCCTGTTCTCGCTCTTGGCATACTCACACTGGCCTTTGGCGTTATTGTACACGAACTTTTTACCAGCCGAGTTTCCATGGTACTACTCTTAGCCGGTGTAGTTCTCACTTTTTTTGGCACAAAGATATTTTATAAACTGCTTCTCCCCATAGCCTTTCTTATATTTATGGTTCCCATACCTGTCACAGTATACGATGCCATAGCTCTTCCCTTACGCGGATTTGTGAGTATCTTAGCTACAGAAGGTATGCAGGTGTGCGGGCTTCCTGTATTGCGAGAAGGCAATGTTATTATTTTACCCAACGTATCCTTAGAAGTTGTAGAAGCCTGTAGCGGCATGCGTTCTTTAGTAAGTCTTATCGCCCTTGGCACAACATATGCCTTCTTACTTTTAGAAGGTGCATGGCGCAGAACGGTGCTCATTATAGCTACCATACCCATTGCAGTTTTGACCAACGTAGCGCGTGTTTTTATCACCGGAGTATTGGCGCGCCATTACGGCTCTGCCGCAGCTGAAGGATTTTTCCATGACTTTGCAGGATTTGTAGTATTTTTTGTAGCACTCATTCTCACAGCAAGCACAGGATGGATTTTGTCAAATATTCCATTTAAGCGCAAAGGAGACACCCATGCGCAATAAGATTCTTTTTATTGTCACAATACTTTTTTTAGGAGCGGGTCTGTACTTAGTGCATACGCCACATGAGCTTATAGCCCCCGAAATTCCCAAGCTAACCACTCTTCCCAAGCAATTTGGTCCGTGGCATAGTGCGCGTGAAACAACCTTTGACGAAGCAACACTCAAAGTCTTACGCCCCACAGATTATCTTATGCGTACCTATATGAACTCTCAAGGTACTCCCATCACCTTATATATCGGTTACCATAACGGTTCCCCCTCTGCTGGTCCCATTCACTCGCCTAAAAACTGTCTTCCCGGTGGCGGATGGGAATTTAAAAGTACAGAAAACATTCCTATGCAAACGCAAGATACCACCATCAATGTTGTCCGAGCTGTACTTACAAAAGACGGTCAGGACACCACTTTTTATTACTGGTATCAAGTGCGCGGTGAAATTATCACCTCTGATTTAGATATGAAAATCGCTGAATTTAAAGGTATGGTTATAGACAAACGTAAAGACGCAGCTTTTATACGTATCAGCATCAGCGTCCATAACAAAGAACAAGAAATACAGGCCATGCAAAACTTTTTTCAAAATGCGTATCCTCAACTGAAAGCTCACTTACCCTCTTAACAAAGGATAAAACATGCTATCTACCCTATCTACGCTTACTTACGCACTCTTGCTTATGGGCTTAGGCGCTACTCTCTGGCTACACGGTAATACGTCTAAAAGAAAACTTCTCTTACCTGCACTAGTATTAATGCTGGTATACACCATTCTTGACCAGATGCTTTTAAGCTTCCCCGCACAAGCACATATATTTCTCCCCTTACGATTAAGTGTACAGCTACTTTTGTGCCCTGCATGGCTCGTTTTTTCTCGATCTTATGCACGTGTAGTAAGCGTAGATAGCTTTCAAAAAACCGACTTCTACTTGTTCGGTTTTTCTCTGCTTCCCTTTGTGCTTTCCTTATTTCTTCCTACATCAGCTTTTTATTATCAAACAGACTTTCAAGTAGAACCTATTATTTTCTTTGAACAAGCAAGCTTTTATCTCTATCTATACATAGTCATTATTTATATTATTTCTGTAGGAAATTTAGAAAGCACCTTACGCAATAGCAAGCATAGCGAAGAATGGCGTATAAAAATATCTCTTCTTGGCATTGGCATAAGCATACTCTCTCTTATGTTCTTTGCTTCTCAAGGGCTTTTATACAAAATTATTGATATGCGTAACCTTCCGCTACGCAATCTAGGGCTTTGCTTTGGCGCTGTATTAATTCTTTATTCTGAATGGAAAAGAAAAAGCAATGAAGTGCAAATTTCACGCAAAGTAGCCTTCCGTTCCTTAGTGGCTGCCGTTGCGGGTATATACCTTGTGGGTCTAGGTCTTGCCAGAGAATATAACCGCCTCACAGGTGGAAGCTTTATACAAAGCATTCTCATCATTTCTGCCGCAGTTTTACTCTGTGGCATAGTGGGCTTTACCTTTTCGCAAAGTTTACGTCGCACCATAACTATTTGGGTTCAGCGTAATTTTTACGATGAAAAATACGACTACCGTGGGCAGTGGATGCAATTTAGTGAACACCTTTCTCGCGCTGTAGACTACAAATCACTTGTAGACACAGCTCTTATGAATTTTTGTGATACATTTGGACGTATTGGTGCCATCTATATCCCTGTTGACACAGAAAACCCCCATATTATGGGAAAATCTTTTTACTACGAAATCAGTAAAGACACAGAAATAGCCTTTACTGATGCCACATTTTCTGAACTTGTACAACTTGACCCCACACCATTTTTTGTCAACGACAATAACTTACATTCTCTTCCTCCACAAACTATCATGCAACTGTTACGCATGCAGATTGGCGTAGTCTTACCCATTCATGCCACAGACAGCCCAGAAGGTCTCTTACTCTTAGGTCATCCCATTAATGGAAAAGAAAAATACGATCATGAAGATTTCGAACTTATGGAAGCTATGGGTCGTCAGATTGGTCTTTCTGCCAAGGGTTTTCGTTTAAGCGAAGAAATGGCATTAAACAGAGAAATTCAAGCTTTTGATAAATTGGGTACCTTTGTCTTGCACGACTTAAAAAATCAAGTATACACCCTTTCCCTACTCACCAATAATGCGCGTAACTTTATCACGGACCCTGCCTTCCAAACGGATATGGTAGACACCCTTTCCAATACCGTAAACAATATGAAAACCCTCATCAGTCAATTAGGGCACTTACCCAATGCAGATAATTTGCGCATGGAAAAAATGCACTTACGCGACCTTGCAGAAAATATATGCAGCCAAATTCCCAACGCTCCTATTACTATCACAGGCAAAAATCCTTTAGTAACCCTTGATAGCGACCAATTTGGGAAAGTGTTCTTCAATCTCTATCTTAATGCCTTGGAAGCAGGAAATAATAAACCTATTGATGTCATCATTGACGAAGAAGAAGGTATACCTGTATTTCATGTACGCGATATGGCAGGAGGACTTGCTCCAAAAATTTTAGAAACAGGCATTTTTAAACCTTTCAACACAACAAAACCACGTGGTATGGGTATTGGGCTTTTCCATTCTCGTAAAATAGTAGAAGCTCACGGCGCCCAAATAACTGTAGAAAATCGCCCTGGTGAAGGATGTACTTTCACAGTACGCTTTGAAAGCGAACAGTCTTAAAAAATGAATAATATTCCAAGTAGCATAAGAACAATATAAGGATTTTACGATGAAAAAAAGTTTACTCATCGTTGACGACAACGAAGATATTTTGCGCCAACTCTATTGGGGGTTTAAAGCCGAAGAATATGAAGTACACCAAGCTAAAAATGTTGAGCAAGCCTTAGAATTACAAAAGCAGTTCAACCCTCAAGTGGTCACTCTTGATCTTGGATTGCCCCCTGACGCAGAAGGAAATACAGAAGGCTTTCGTTGCCTTGACGCGCTTTTACTTGCTGACCCATTGTGTAAAGTCATTGTTATTACAGGGCACCATGACAGCAATAATGCGCAAAATTCCATTCGTAGCGGAGCCTATGACTTTTGCCGCAAACCCATTGATCTTGAAGAACTTAAAATTATTGTTCGTCGTGCCTTCTTTCTTTATGAGCTTAATTATAGTGCTACACCACAGGTAGAAGAACAGCCCATCGATACTTTAGGAATCATAACGCAAGACGTTACCATGCTAGATCTTTTCAAAAATTTAAAACGCGTGGCAGTATCAGACGCTCCCGTGCTTATTGAAGGAGAATCCGGCACAGGTAAAGAGCTCATTGCCAAAGCTGTACATCAGATGAGCGCACGTAGTGACGGACCACTCATCACCATAAATTGCGGCGCCATACCAGAGCATCTTTTGGAAGCAGAATTTTTTGGACATGAAAAAGGCGCTTTTACCGGTGCGGCGCAGCGTGTACAAGGCAAGGTAGAATTTGCAGACAATGGCACGTTATTTTTAGATGAAATGGGTGAATTGCCTTTATCATTACAAGTGAAGCTTCTGCGCTTTTTACAAGAAATGATTTTCCAAAGGGTAGGCGGGCGTCAAGATATAGAAGTAAACGTTCGTATCATTGCAGCCACTAACCGTAACTTACTTGACATGGTCAATAAAGGGCAATTCCGTGAAGATTTATACTATCGTATTGGCGTAGTAAAAATCCCTCTGCCTCCCTTACGCGATCGTGGCAAGGACGTTCTCTTATTGGCTAATCATTTCATAAAAAAATATAATACTTCAGAAAAAGTCAAAAGTTTACACCCTGCAGCCGAAAAAACCATGTTGAGCTATCCTTGGCCTGGAAACATACGCCAATTAGAAAATAAAATTCGGCAAATAGTTATTCTTGCAGACACGCCTATTATTCAAGCGGACATGCTTGACTTAACTGCACCAACATCATGCGAATCCACACCAGAACAACACGAAGACCTTAACTATGCCTCCTTACAAGACGCGCGTAACGCCATTGAAAGAAAAATGTTGGTTAATGCCTTACAGCAACATGCAGGCAATGTTATGCAAGCCTCACAGCTTTTAGGCGTAAGTCGTCCCACATTTTATGACTTACTAAAGAAACATAAAATAACCCTATAACCATGAGGTGACCTATGTACTCCTTATATACTCTCTCTACATTACATGTTCAAAAATTTATAAAAAGAATTTCGTCTTCATGCCTTATTCTATTTATATGTACTTTGTTTGCATTCACATGCCTATCATTTCCTCATCATGCACAAGCTCAAAATGAAAACTCTGTTTTTAAGGTGCGCGGCATAGGAGGCGGTGGAGGCTTTTTTTCTCCCATATTCTCCCCCTATGACAAAGATTTTCTTATGGTAGTGTGCGATATGGGTGGTGTATATCGTAGTACCAACAAGGGAAAAAGCTGGGATATGCTTCATTGGAAAGACACTCCCCAATTTTCTCTCTATCGCCCCAAACCCTTATTTATTACAGATACCAAAATGGCGTGGGTACATGGAGAAAACATGCTCACTATAAGCACAGATAAAGGTAAGACATGGAATCCCTTGCCCATTGGAGGTTGGAATAAGGTCAAAGAAGGAGGTCCACATGATGCACGTAAAAAAAAGATACGCTCCTTTCTTCCCTTAGATACTACAGGAAAATTCTTTCTTGTAGCTACAGACTTTGGAATTTGGCGAGGCAGTGTTGATGGTTGGAGCCAACTTTCTGAAGAAAAATGCAAAAATATCAAACAAATTGGTCAAGAAATTTACTATATTGAAAATGATAATAATTTAGTAATAAGCGGTGACAATGGAAAAACATGGAGAAAAATGCCCCTTCCTGAAAAAATTACAGCTTTTGACGGAGTTATCACAGATGATAAAAAAAGCCTTTTTTATATTGCCATACAAGATAAAGGGATTTTTAGCTCTACCGATTTAGGAAAAACATGGCAATTACGCACCAATGACTACAATCATATAGTCAGAATTCTCATACCTCAAAATCAAACGGATATTGCTTATTTTATGCAAAGTCGAAAAATTGGCTTCCAGACTATTTTACGCACTGTAGACGGTGGCGAAAACTGGGAAAACACCTTTCGTATGCATAAAGAGCAAGAAACCTTTTGGCAAGACATAAACATTCAACAATCTTGGTTACAAAAAAACCTATATTGGTCATACTATTTCACCGATAATGAAATGAGCGTCGCTCCTTATGATCCAAAATTACTCTTAATCCCCACGCAAGGAGAACTTTTTATCTCTAAAAATGGCGGAGACTCTTGGGAAACATTTTTTTCTGAAATACTCCCCCCTATAGAAGGGGACAATGTTCAGCGCAATAAAAGCATTGGCCTTGAAGTTACTTCTGTATGGGGATACCATTTTGATCCCCATGATGAAAATCGCCACTATATTGCCTATACCGATATAGGCTTTGCACGCTCTGTTGATAAGGGTAAAACTTGGTCATGGGCTGGCAAAGGATCTCCGTGGACAAATACTTTTTATGATATTGCCTTCGACCCCCAAGTTCCCGGAAAAATGTATGCTGCCATCAGCGAACTTCATGACTTACCGCACTACCTTCAAATAACTCATGTTGAACCAAGCAAGCCTCTATTTCATGGTGGAGTCGCTGTTTCTACCGACTATGGAAAAAACTGGAAAGTTCCCTACGGAAAAAATAAAGGACTTCCCACACAAATCTGCACCACCGTCATTATTGACCCTACATCTGACCCCAAAAGGCGCACGCTCTATGCCGGTGTTTATGGAGAAAGCGATGATAAAGCAGGTGTCTATATTTCCGAAGATGGTGGAAAAACATGGACTCCCACAAAATCTCAACCAGGTGGATATAATAGACATATTTACAAACTGCGCATTCATCCCCAAACAGGTGTTCTCTATTGTCTTGTGACTGCCCTGCGAGAAGCTGGATCATATAGTTATAGCGCCGAAGAAGGTGGTATTTGGACTTCTTCTGATAAGGGTAATACATGGAAGCATATTAGCAAAGGGTCAAAGCTGAGTCATTGGGCAACTTCCATAGAATTTCATCCTACGGATCCTCAAGGTATATATGTCACCTCTGTAAGCGCCCCAGGCATTGGCGGAGGAGGTATCTATTACACCAAGGATAACGGTAAAAAATGGTGGCATATTCTTGCAGATAAAGATATAAAAAGACTTGTAGGTAAAGGTGGTTATGATCACTGGATGTCTATAAAAGTTCATCCTCAAAAGACAAATCTTATTTTTGCCGGTGCAACACGTCATGGACTATTTTTCAGTATCAATGGCGGGCGTAACTGGCGTTGGTGCAAAGAATTTCCTTTTGCCAATGCTCAGAGCATCACCTTTAATCCACGCAATCCCGATCAACTATTTGTTACTACCTTTGGCAGCGGTGTTTGGTCAGCCTCTCTAAAAGAGCTTTTGCAAAAATACAATATATCCTATAATAAGCTTTAATCTTAAACACTAACATATAAAAAAAGAGCCTTTAAAATGATATGCTCCCCTTTGATTAGACAAAGTAAAAAAAGAACTCTAATTTTACTTAACAATCAAAGGGGAGCTTTTTATGCTTCAAAAAGGAAAAACTTACGACGTCCCTTCTTGCTCTTGCTTGTCTAGGTTGGCAAAAATAGTTTCTTTAGCGTGTTCAATATGGGCGTACATAGCTTGGCTAGCTTCTTCTGCCATACCTTTTTCAATACATTCCACAATGGCAATATGGTCGCTGTCTGACCATTCGGCTTCGTTGGTGGAAATGGTAGGGCGTAAAAGCCTTTCCACTACGCCGTCCAGTTCGGTGAGTATTTGTGCCAAAAGGGGAGAGTGTGCGGCTTCGCGTAAGGTAGCGTGAAAGGCTTCGTTAAGCGCTACCAAGGATGTAATATCCTGCACGTCTGTATTTTTGAATTGTATGATATTGTTACGGAGGCTTTGTTTTTGCTCTACAGTGCTTCGCGTGGCGGCGAGGCTGGCTGCGTAGGATTCTAGCATGGCACGAACCACGATGGCATCTTCAATTTCTGTACGTTGTAAGGTGCGTAAAATATAGCCGCCTGTGCGTCTTTTTTCTAAAAGACCTTCTTGGGCAAGGCGGTGCAAGGCTTCACGTAATGGAGTTCTACTTATACCTAATTCTGCGGCTATGCGATCTTCTACAAGCCGCTCTCCTTCGCTAAATTTTCCGTCTAAAACCATTTTGCGAATAAGATAAGTGGCTTCTTGTCCTAAAGAACTTTTTTTTAGTTGCATATGCCCTCCGAAAGAAAGAGTTTGTATTCTTTGTATATTGGATACAGTATATACGACTTAAAAGCATAAAGTCCAGACTTGTGCACAAAAAAACTTACTTTTATGTGAAAAAAGAGCTATAATATGAAAAAAGCCGCTTTGGTGTAAAAGCGGCTTTTTAGGCAATGACATGTCTTTCATCTATATAAAATAAAACTTCTCTTTATTGGCGCATACCATTTTCTACATCAACGCCTTTAGGCGGTGTGAAGTTAAAAGTTTGAGCGGGTAAGGAGGCATTCACTTCTACTTGTGTAAAGTGGAGCATGTTGCTGTTTCCGTAAAAATCAATAATGCTTGCTTTACGAATGAGCAGGTCTTTATCTACCCAAAGAAAGGCTTCCACCATATCGGGGCTTGGATCGTGCGGATAAAGCTGTAACTTGGTATAAGAACCGTCTTTACCAAGATTTTTTACGGCAAAATCTTTATTCAACTGTGCTTGCCCTGTGATGACCTGCACTAAAGGACGAGAGCCTTCTACAATGTCAGGAGTGTACTTATAGGCAACTTCTTCATCAGGAAGATAATTCCAGACCACCGAATCGGTAATAAGTAAAAGCTCAGGGTAGGGATTTTTGGTTTCCCAGCGCACGTGGAAAGGCTTACTGAAAAGAAGCTGACCTTTTCTTTTTTGCACACTACCACTTTCTTTGTGGGTGAGGGTTTGTTCAAAAGATGTTTTGATACTGCTAATACCAAGATATTTTTTTTGAATATTTTCTTCTAAAGAAGCACCATACGCCATATTTGGCAGACAAAGTAAACAAAGACCTATAAGATATTTATACATATTGACCTCTTATTGTTTGATAACACTACGGGGCTTGCTCCCTTCAGCAGGGCCAATGATGCCGTCGCGTTCGAGTTGTTCCATAAGTACAGCGGCGCGGTTGAATCCAATACGAAAACGCCTTTGCACTAAAGAAATGGAGGCTTTACCTTGTTCTTCCACAAAAGCACGCACATCAGGATACAAAGAATCGCCACTGGCATCTCCAAGGCCGCCGCTGGAGACTTCATTTTGCTCAGCGCCCCATTGAGAAAAATCCACTTTATACTGAGGTGGTGATTGTTTTTTCCAATGGTCTACCACGGCTTGTACTTCCTCATCGGGAACAAAAGGCCCGTGAAGGCGCATAAGACGCCCGCCGCTAGGTTTAAAGAGCATATCCCCTTTTCCTAAAAGATGCTCAGCTCCCACCATATCTAAAATGGTGCGCGAGTCGTGCTTGCTTGTGACCTGAAAAGAAATACGACAAGGGAAGTTT
Organism: uncultured Desulfovibrionaceae bacterium; assembly: GCA_964369335.1. GTDB lineage: Bacteria > Desulfobacterota > Desulfovibrionia > Desulfovibrionales > Desulfovibrionaceae > CAYJAD01. Next base: position 16,662 of record CAYJFR010000010.1, read on the forward strand.
GCCTTAATAATGCCAGTTACCACGTCCACAGAAGGACGCTGTGTGGCAAGAATCATATGAATACCAGCGGCGCGCGCCAACTGAGCAAGACGCACAATGCTTGTTTCCACCTCTCTGGCGGCGGTGAGCATAAGATCTGCCAACTCGTCAATAATAATAACTAAGTAGGGCAAAACTTGCAAATCAGCCAAATCAGGAGGGGGCATGTCTCCAAAGTCTTTAATCTTTTGATTATAGCCGGTGATATTACGTACACCAAGACGCTCCATAGCGGCATAGCGCGCGTCCATTTCTGCCACTGCCCATTCTAAGGCGGTTTTGGCAAATTGCATTTCTGTGACTACAGGGTGTACGAGGTGCGGTAAATCTGCGTACACAGCCATTTCAATGCGCTTGGGGTCAATGAGCAGAAGCTGCATGTCCTCTGGTTGTGTTGTATACAGCAAACTCATTAAGATAGTATTAAGCCCCACACTCTTACCTGCGCCCGTGGCACCAGCCACAAGCAAGTGTGGCATTTTGGAAAGCTCAGACACAAAGGGCTTGCCTGCAATATTTTTTCCTAGCACAATATTTAAAGGGCCGCCTGCATCGGTGAAGGTTTTGGATTCTAAGATTTCGCGGAAGTTGACAATATCACGCTGTACATTGGGAATTTCAATGCCCACAGTATCAGAGCCGGGAATGGGAGCTTGAATACGAATGGCAATGGCTTTGAGGGCAAGAGCAATGTCGTCGGTGAGATTGGCAATACGATTGACGCGAATGCCAGCCGCTGGGCGAAATTCGTACATAGTTACCACAGGCCCAGGGGTAATACGTACAAGCTTTCCTTGGACGCCAAAATCTGCCAAACAGCACACTAAAGCTTCTCCTTTTTGCCGCATTTCTTCTTCAGCGGCAGGGGAGGACGGCGCCGCACGTTGCAAAAAATCCAAAGAAGGGAAAATGTATTCCTTTCTTTCTTGCACACGTATAGGAGCTGTGGGTGCAGGGCTTGGAACTACAGGCGCAGGAAGCGGCGTTACAGGGACAGGTTCTGGCGCGGGTGCTTCGTCTTCTTCCTCCTCTATATATTCGTCATAGTCCACAGGCGAAGGCTGTTCTTCGTGCTCAAAAGGTACCA